>CAZCHS010000026.1:0-31727 GCA_964498725.1 uncultured bacterium
TTTGTCATTTTCTTCATGACGATCTCCTTTTGTTATTTGAGTTTGTCGTTCCCTGCGGTATCAGGAACATTTTCAACTTTATTTAGGCCTAAAACACCGCATTTATTGATTGCGCGATCAATAATTGAAAATTTTACAGCACCTTTAATTTTTTCTCTAACAATGTTACTATAATCGACGATATAAATTGTTGGAAATACAGTAACACAAAGACTATCCTTGAGCGTTACTTTATCAATCTGTCCAAACATAATAGTCATCTTTTCATCAAGTTTTGAATAGATTTTTCTTATACAGTCAGAATCCTCTTCATGTGAAAGAAAATAAAACAATGCCTGAACCGAATCTTTCATATTTACATTAATTTCTTTCAGGGTCATTTCACAATAGGGGCAATCGGATTTGTAAACAAACAATACGATTGGTTTCATAGATTTATTTTTCACAATATATTTTTGATTTCCAGATGTATAACAAACTTCCGGCAGTTTGTCTCCAATCCGCAGACTTTTTTTATGATAGGCTTTATAATTCACTCGCAGCAACATGGACGTGATTACCCCTATAAACATTAATATGGCATAAATTTTAAATTTCCTGTTATTTTGTTTCGTTTTGCCCATAAATTTTATCCAAATACTTTTGTGAAATAAGTTGTAAGTCCAAAATTAAATAGTACCAAAACAAAAAACACTATGGATGTAAAAAGCAGACTGTCAATCTTTTCGATTTTTTTAGTCTTGGTTAATCCTATATAGATTGTAGCTCCCCAGAAAATCCAGAAAATATGGAAAAATCCAAGAAATTGATAAACAGCTTTATTGTAATACTGAGGATTTAAAAAACTATTAATCGATAACGGAACAGTTAAAAGATTTTTTTCTGATATATTTTCAATAGGAATTGTTGCTGCTCGCCAGGTTGATAAAATTTGTAATAACAGAAAAGGTAAAATACTAAAAGCACAAATTCTAAAAAGTCTTTTAAAAGGTATTTCAATAAACTTTAAGAGTAATGGAAATTGGATCAATAACGTGAAAAACGTAATTTTTATCAATGTTACTAAAGGAATAAATAAATATCCCAGCGCACTAAATCGTTTAGATAATTCAAATTGAGTATTTATCATCTCAATGGTTAACCGATCACCAAGCAATTTTTCATAAAAGGCTTTTGTCATCACATAATTATTTGTAAAATAATAGATAATCATTTCCACAAAAACAATAAACAGAAACAATTGCCAGGTTTTGATTTTTTTAATACCAGACAGCATTTATTTTCTCTTCTATTTTAGTTAAAACGGACTCCGGTCGGCCTTCTTCGCTGATCCTGCCTTTTTCCAGGTGATAGATATAATCCGCATGCTTCATCAATGGAATATTATGACTGATCAATAGTACAATATGATCTTTTGCATAATCCTTTAATATTTTGATAATCCTTGCTTTAATATCAATATCAATTCCTGAAAGTCCTTCATCAATCAACAAAATATCCGGTTCATTGAAAAGCGCCCGAATAAAAGCAATAATCTGTATTTCTCCACCGGATAATTGTCTTTCTTCCTCTCCAATCAATGTGAACAACCCACCTTTATATTGGTTAATAAACTCCATAAAATCATACTTTTCCAGAATTCTGTTCACCTCCTGTATATCCTTAACAGAGCGGCCAATAAGAATGTTTTCCAGAATTGTTCCATTAAAAATTTTAATCGATTGTGGGACTATTCCAATTTTGCGCCTGTATTGATGAATATTGTATTGCTCGGCCCTTTTATCATTGATCAGGAGTTTACCGGAGGTAAGTGCATATTTCCTCTGAACAATGTTTGTCAGAGTACTTTTGCCGATTCCACTTTTCCCGAATAAGCCAGTCAGTTTTCCTTTTTCCAAATTAATTGTAATGGCATTGAAAAGTGACGTTTCTGATTTCGGCCAGCAAAATGTCCCCTGCTGAATACTCAGTCTGTTTATTTTTTCTTTGAATGTAGGTTGCTGAATTTTTTCTCTCTCCACCAGAAATATATCCTTCAATCTTCTCAATGCCATTTTTGCACCCTGTAAAGAGATATATGCATTAATTAAATTAATGATCGAAGGTAAGATATAAGAGAACAACGAATATGCAGCCATCATTTGGCCAATTTCGAGGCGTCCCAGAACAACATGAATTGCACCGATGATTAACAGGACTATTGTAATCAGGGAATTAAAAATCTCCACCAAAAAATTCAAACCAGCACTTTTAAATCCCAATCTCTGATTACTTTCCTGATAATGAGCAAATAGCATTTTATTAATATCGACAAAAGCTTTGGAGGCCGAAAACCCCATAATTTCATCAATACCTTTGAAAGAATCGATGTATTTTGATTCTACTGTTGCATGATTTTTCATGACATCATATTGCAACAGTTTGACTTTATTGGTATTTGCAAGCAGAATAATTGAATATATCGGAATTATTATCAATGTAATCAATGCGATCGTCTTTGAAAAAATAAACATTAAAGACAATGCGCCAGCAATCATGATAAAATCAATAATTGATGAGTTAATAACCAAAAGAATCGTTCTTTGAACTATATCAAGATCATTTATTCTTGCGGTAATATCTCCGGTTTTTCGACGGTCAAAAAATTTCTTGGGTAGATTAAAAATATGAGTCAGAAAATCAGTGTTAATATCAATCATCATCTTTTTATTGAGAATGGTTAAAAACCGTCTTCTAAAATATCCAATCAAACTCTTTATTGATAATATTGTCACTAAAAATACACCAGTGATAATAAGATTGGAGATATTATTTTCAGGAATTAGTTTATCAAGAATAATTCGTATAAAAATGGAAATTGCCAAACCAATAGAAGAATAAATTATGCCTAAAAAAACTGATTGGATTACCCAGGCATTATTTTTTCTAAGGTATTTTAATATCCATTTTAAATTTGAATCCTGTTTTTGATTATAAATATCTTTTTCCGGATTTAATATTATTACTGAATTATTGACCCATATTTTCTCAAATTCATCTCTTTTCAACCAATACAATCCTTTAGCCGGGTCACCAACTAATACTTTCTTCTGATTGATTTTGTAAACAATTATAAAGTGATAAAGTTTTTCTTCAATAAACACATGGGCTATACACGGCATTTCTTCTTTTATTAAATCGTCATAACTGCCTTGAGCACCAAAAGCATCAAATCCCAGTTTCTGTGCAGCATTGACAATATCAAACATTCTGGCGCCATTTGTATCCACATTACAAAGTTCTCTAATATGAACGATATTGTCGTTTCCTTTGTAATATTTTAAAATACTTAGTAAGCAAGCCGCTCCACAATCCGTTTGATCATATTGGTTTATTACCGGATATTTAATCCTATTGAAAACACCTAACATTGTTACCTTCACCATTAACCATCTTTTTTGATGATTTAAAATTGTTATAAGTCAAATAAGATGAAAAAGTTAGAAATATGAAATTCCTTAAAATCATTTTCCAATCGAAATAACTTTTTACCAGGTTACCAAAGCAGCCGCACTCTTTATCAATTCCCATAGCCACTCCATAGATTGAAAAAAGAAAAAAAAACAAAAATAACCCATTGCATAAAATTACAATCAAATCTTGCTCATATCGAAGAATTAATAACAAAGCCAATATGATTTCAAATAATGGCAAAAATGTTATTGTTGGGATTATAAATCGTTCAGGAAATAATGGAATAGATTGCAAGACATCAAGGGTTGGGCGAGGGTTTACAAGTTTTGAAAATCCGGATAAAATCAATACAAAAATTAAAGTTAATTTAATGATTAGTTTATACACAGAAACCTCATTGATTCAACTTAATTTAAAAAAAACTTTACATGAATTGCCTCGTTTGTAAATTTATTATAGTTTTTAAATTTTAATATGTCAAGTAAAAATTTAAATTATTTTACTTTTATCGAATTTCACGTCGATAAATTTAACTGAATTCACCACTCAATTTAAAAAGACAACATTATTTTTGAAAATTTTCATCGCTTTTTATATGGCGGATTTATTCTGTTGAAAGTCCTTGCTTTTATACTCTTATCATAGGGGTTCATTTCATTGTACTCTATGTTGTGCTATGTTTCCCCGTAGGGGAAATTTCATAGGCGGATTGTCAGTGGTCAGGAGACCTTGTGAATGGCACTCGATTGCCATCACAGGACAGGTTCACCTTCACAATAGTTGGTGGCCTGAATTATGTAATCAGTGGTCGGTTCTCAAAACTGTCATTTTTACATAGTTATCTGGTTCCCAAATTGCATTTGGGTACCAATCCCGAAGCTCCTAAAGAATCCTAATCCGCCGACCGGCGGACTCTTCATTTTCATTTAGTTTCATTTAGTACCTGCTGCGGTGTTTTCCCATACTTTTTCTTGAAGCATTTTGTAAAATATGAGGGGTCACGAAAGCCGGTCTGATAGCAAACCTGGGAAGGTGTATGCCCTTTTTCCAGTAATTGCATGGCCCTCTTTAAGCGGTAATTGCGAATAAACACACTGGGCGAATGATTGAACAAAGCATTCATCTTGCGGTAGAGCTGAGCGCGGCTCAATCCCACCTGGTAACTCAAATCATCCACAGAAAACCCGGTATCGGAGATATAATTTTCCACAGTATCTAAAATTTTCTTGAGAAATTCCTCATCCGGCGAACTGATAGGAATATCTTTTGGTTGTGTATAAATCATTTTCCCAAACCGGGCCTGCAATTTTTTACGGGTTTCCAGCAGGTTATTTATTCGTAATTTCAGCATTTCAGGATTAAAGGGTTTTGTGATATAATCCTCCGCACCGGCGGCAAAACCTTCTTTTTTCTTTTTGCTATTGGTATAAGCGGTGAGCAGGATAATTGGAATGTGGCTGGTTCGCTGGTCCTGTTTGCAGCGCCGGCAGAGGTCATACCCATTCATCACCGGCATATTTACATCACTGATAATTAGATCAGGAATTCTGTCCGTTGCGGTTTCAAATCCGCTGAGGCCGTCCCGGGCGTGAATTACCGCGTAACTGTCTTCAATTTCCATTTTCAGGTATTCCCGCAGGTCTTTATCGTCCTCAACTGTCAGGATCAGCGGTTTTTCGGATTTGTTTTTATCTGAAATCTTTATTTTCTCTGTGATAATCTCATTGGATTTTTCCACATCAACATGTTGTTCCGGCAGGGTAAAGGTAAAAATACTTCCCCGCCCGGGTTTGCTTACCACATTGATATCGCCGCCGTGTAATTTCACGAAATCCCTGGTAATGGAAAGGCCGATTCCGGACCCCTGAATTTTACTGGATGATTGTTTGGACACCTGGTAAAAGGGATCAAAAATGAATCCCAGTTGGTTCTTTTCGATGCCAATGCCGGTATCACTAACCTCTACCCGAAGCTGTCCCCCTCTTTTGTCACCGCTTTTCGAATCATTTTCCCCCGGAACAAAATGCACCTTCACTGTTACTTTCCCCCCTTCTCCGGTAAACTTCATGGCATTGGAAATCAGATTGTAGAGGATTTTTTCCACTTTATCGGGATCAAAGGCGATCAATAAAGAATCACAGCCTGCCACAAAATTATAGTCGATCTTCTTGCGTTCCGCCCGGTGGTGGAAAACCGAACAGATCGCTTTGGCAAAGGCAATGAAATCCTTTTCCACCAATGCCAGTTTCATGCTGCCGGTGTCCAGTTTTCGGGCATCCATCAGTTGGTTGATCAACTTCAGCAATCTACGGGCATTTTTCAGCACCAGCTTATAATAAATGTCGCGTTTTTCGTCACTAATTTCATCGCCGGCGCCCAGCATTCGTTCCAACGGGCCAATGATCAGATTCAGCGGTGTCCGGAATTCATGAGAAATGTGAGTAAAAAAACTGAGTTTCAACTGGTCCACTTCATGTATTTTTTCAGCCTTTAACATTTCCATTTCAATCTTTGCTTTATTTCTCTCCTGGGCTAAAACCGCCATCCGGATTATCAATAAAATACCGACGATCAGGGAAATATAAATAATGATCATCCAGTTGGTTTTCCAGAAAGGCGGCGTGATCACAATGTCAACCGTCGCTCCTTTTTTATTCCGGAGATTGTGGTTGTTGGTTCCGGTGACTCTAAAGGTATATTCCCCATGAGGAAGGTTTGTATAGGTGACAAAGTTTCTGCTCCCATCTGTCCGGCGCCACTCCTGATCAAAGCCTTCCATAATAAAAGCGTATTGGTTCCGTTCCGGATTGGTGAAATCCAGGGCCGCGAACTCAAAGGAAAAAACATTGTCTTTATAGGTCAGGTTTATTTTATCTGTGGTAAAAATCGATTTATCGAGCCTATCCCCCAAATTACCGCCGGGCCGGACAGACCGGTTAAATATTTGAAAATCCGTAATGACCACCGGCGGAATATGGGTGTTGTATTGTAAATTGCTGGGATGGAAAAGATTAAAGCCATTGGTTCCGCCGAAATATAAAAACCCATTGCTTGCCCGCAGAACCGATTCATGAATAAAGACATCTTGTCCAAAGCCGTCTTTGCTGTTGAGAGCCTTTATTTCTCCGGTCACAGGATTAAGCGAAGCAACGCCGCGACTGGTTCCAAACCACAGCAAACCATCATTATCCTGAACAATGAACTCAACAATATTATCCGGCAGTTCTCCTTTCCTGTCAAGTTTCGTGAAGGCAAATTTTCCCATTTCAGGATCAAATGTTTCCAGCGTATTGATCCCGGCGCCCATTGTGCTAATCCAAACCCGGCCGGTTTCATCTACAAAAACCGTATTGATATTGTTATGGCTAATACTTTTAGGATCGCTGTCGTCATGCTGAAAAAATTTCATCCGCCCCGTTTCCGGTTCAAAATATGCCAGCCCCTTGCCATAGGTTCCCAGCCAGAGGCCGCCGGACGTATCCTCAGCAATGGTTGTAACCACATTTAACCGTTTATTGGCCTCATCCACCGGATAAGTCATGAAACTTGATTGATCATCATTCAACCGGGAAAGCCCACCGCCCCAGGTACCGATCCAGACCCTGCTTTTGGAATCTTTAAAAAGTGTATAAATATTATTTGATTGAATGGAAGCGGGGTCATTTTTATCACTGTAAAAATGTTCAATTTCACCGGTCTTCCAGTCAAGCCGGTCCAATCCGTCACTTCCCGTACCAATCCACAGATGTTCAGCTGTGCCGGTAAGGCTGATGATCATGTTCGAAGCAATGCTGTTGGAATTTCCAGGATCATGCCGGTAACTTTCAAAGCTGTTGTTTTCCCGGTTAAATTTGTTCAATCCGCCAAAGCGCGTTCCGATCCAGATATTTCCGGTTTTATCTTCATAAAAACCGGTTACATTGTTACCGGACAGGCTGTTTGCATCCGGGCGTTTAGTATGATAGTGAAGGATTTTACCGGCGGCAGGATTACACTTATTAATGCCGCTGTTTTCATTTCCCAGCCAAATCAGCCCGGTTCTATCCTCATAAACCGTCCATAGTTCATTGGAACTGATTCCATTGTCATTAAATTCATCATAGGTGTAATGCTGCAAACCATCAAAACTATTCGACCCCATAGTCCTGTAAATTTGCGGCAAAACGTATAAGCCATTATCATAGCTGCAGATCCACATTCGATTGTCATTGTCAATATGAATGTCTGTTATGATCTCCGCATTTATTGCGTTTGCCTGTTGGAATTTTTGTGTGGCAATGTCCAATCGCTGTAGCCCCTGGTTCCAGGTGCCTACCCAAAGATTTCCCCATCTATCTTCCTCGATACAGATGGCTGCTGCGATGGGATCACCTGTTTTGTGGCTATAGGGAAAGTAATCAAAATCATCACTGATGCGATTGTATTTATTAAGGCCTAATTCCGTGGCAATCCACACCTGATTTCTGCTGTCTTCATAGATGTCGTGAATAATATAATCCTGAAGACCGCTTTCTCTTACCAAGTCAGGAACGAAATTTTTAAACCTTTTATTAGCGGGATCATAGCAGCTGACGCCACCTTCTGTCCCGATCCATAATATTCCGTATTGGTCTTCGGTGATACATCTGACCCGATTATCTACCAGGGAATTTTCATTATCCGGTTCATGTATAATTCTTTCAAAATTATCCTGATACCGATTGTACCGATTGAGGCCGTTCAGTGTACCAACCCAGAGATTTTGCTGGCGATCCTCATAAAGGGCATTGATCACATTATCTGTCAATGAGGCGCTGTCACCGGCAGTTGGTTTATAAGCGGTAAATTGATAGCCATCATACCGGTCCAGGCCATTCAGGGTACCGAACCATAAAAAACCCTGATGATCCTGCAAAATTTCAATCACCGTATTGTGAGCAAGACCACTGGCAGTGGATAGATTTTCAAAGCGGAAATGAGGCTCAGCCGCGTCTGTAGACACAATTTTGAAACTTAATAGAAGTAAAATTATTAAGAGTTTTTTCATAGAGATAAAATAAGCGGTTGGACAGATTAATAAAAGTGAAAATAAAGCTTTAACTATTCAACTAATTATATCTAACCAACCGGTTTATTATCTATTTCACTTTGTAAACCCCGTAGGATATGCCATCAATTTCCAACTGATAGTTATTTCCTTTTGCTTTGATGTCAATATCATCGCCCATCAGTTTTTCAAATCTTTTATTTTTCAGGTTAAAGGTAAAATCCGCGCTGGCTTTTCTGTCAGCCGGATTAAAAATCGCCAGGATCACCTCATTATCCACAGCACGGGCATAAACAAAAGGATATTCATCAGGCTGCGCGTAGACCGGTACAAATTCCCCGTAGGCTGCCAGGGCCGGCTCTGATTTTTTCAATTGAATCATTGACCGGACTTTATTCAGCAGGGAATTGGGGTCTTCTTCCTGGTCAGCCACATTGGGCGCATCCTGAGCGCTATCTACCGGCAGGTAGAGGTCTTCCGGTTTTCCATTGGAAAATCCCAGGTTTCTTCCCGGTGTCCACTGCATCGGTGTTCGACCGCCGGCTCTCGGTTTATAGGCGCCCTCCACATAAGGATTGCCGTATAATTGGCGCATACCGATTTCATTGCCGTAAAAAATAAAGGGAATTCCCGGCATGGTCATGGAAAAGGCAAAGATCATTTCCAGTTCCTTGTCGGTTCGTTTAATATTCAGGCGTGAGAGATCATGATTTCCCAGGGGCAGCAAAATATAGCCCTTGCCAATGGTTTTTTCATATTGGTCCATATACATTTCCAAAAATGTTGTGATGCTGCCCTTACCTTGTCTGTCAAAGAAACTGTGGCCTTCGGAATAACCATTGAGGATTCGCCAGCTTTCCTTTTGCAATACATCATTGTAGCCAGGGAACCAGTGATGAAAATCCGCATGAAACCCACCACCGTCCAGGGCTGATTCCGGGTGTGACCATTCCGCCACCATAAAAGAGCCGGGATATTCGGTATCCAGGATTTGTCGAATATCATTCCAGAATTTCTTGGTCCCTTCGTCACGGGTATTGAAAAACTGGTCATTGCCGGTGACATTGGCGTTTTTTACCAAAGCGCCGGCCATATCGGCGCGAAAGCCATTAGCGCCCAAATCCATCCAAAACCGCAACACATTTTTTAGTTCTTCCTGCAAAGCCAAAATATCCGGGTGGTCGGTTGGCAGCATCCAGGATTCCGAGGGTTTTGTAAAGCCAAAATTCAGGGCCGGCTGGCTCCAGTAAAAATTACGCATGAACTGCCCGTTTCTGCGGCTATACCCTTTAATAAAAGAATCTTTGTATTCATCCGGCGGATTGACCCATTGATTATCTGTCCAGATGAACCAGTTGGAATATTTGTTCTTTTCCTGCCTGGCCGACGCCTGAAACCAGGGATGATCAATACTACAATAACTGACCACATAATCAAAAATAATTTTCAGTTCCCGTTTTTCTGCTTCATCAAACATGCGTTTGGCATCGTCATTGGTGCCATAGCGTGGCGCTACTTTGTAATAGTCGGAAATATCATAGCCGGCATCATTGAAAGGTGATTCGAAAAAGGGATTCAACCAGATACCGTCCACGCCCAGACTTTCGACGTAATCCAGCTTCTCGATGATGCCCGGCAGATCGCCGATGCCGTCGGAATTTGTATCATAAAAAGTTTGCGGATAGATCTGGTACATGACCGCTTTATTGAGCCATTCCGGACAATCCGGAATTTCATATTTCCCGGTGATCGTCGCAGAATTCACAGAATATTCCGCGAAACTCACCGTACTCATAACCAGCATCAAACCGATGATTGTAAAAATTTTTCGTAATTTCATTATTTTTTCCTCTTATTTTGCTTCGATTGTTATTGTGTTTGATTGTAATCCTTCAGCCCTTGCGGTTATTTCAATTATCCCCGGTTCATCGATTGATTGAATGATCGCCAGGCACTTGCCATTATAAGCCTTGCGTTGGTTTGCGATGAAAGGCTCATGACTGGCGGGATAGCCATTGTCAACCGCCCGGACATAGCCCTTCCCTCTCACTTTAAATTGGATCAAATTATCAGCGCGGGGCACCAGGTTTCCTTTCTCATCCACCACTTTGACTGTAATAAAACTCAGGTCTTTTTCATCGGCATGAATGGTGCTACGGTCCGGCTCCATGATTATTTTGGCAGCTTTTCCGGCAGTGTAAATAGTTTGTTCCAGGATTTCGCCGGCTTCATTACTGGCAATGGCGTGCAGTTTTCCCGGTTCAAATGCTACCGGCCAGACCAGTTGAAAATCCTCAGCGCCTTTGACCTTTTTTCCTAAAGATCGATCATTAAGAAATAATTCCACTTCACCATAATTCGTATAGGCCCAGACATCAATGGTGTCCCCCTTGTTCCAATTCCAATGGGGAAAGAGATGCAAAACCGGTTCATCAGACCATTCCGCCTGGTAAAAATAGTAACCGTTTTTCGGAAACCCACAGAGGTCCACCAACCCGAAGTAAGAATTCTTCGCCGGCCAGGAATAGGGCGTGGGTTCGCCGATATAATCAAATCCGGTCCAGATAAACATGCCGGAAATATGATCATGATTTTTGACAATTGACCAGGTTTCCTCATGAGTCGATCCCCAGGGCACATGGCAATTGTCATAAGAGGAGCAAGTGTAGTCATCATTGCCATCATAAAAAGGCTTGTCCCAGGCTTTCGGCCAAACACGAATGCTGTCGGAAGGCATATCATAATCTCCCCGGGATGACAACGCCGACTCGGTTTCTGTGGCAATAAAAGGCTTGTCCGGGAAATATTTGGGCACGTCAACAAATTTATCATGGCTGTAATTGAACCCCACCATATCCAGGGCGTCAGATTTTAAAATATTGCTTATATTTTCCAGGTCAGTATCATTGCATCCGCCCGTGATGGGACGGGTATCATCAAGATTCCTGACAATTTTTGCCAATTTTTCAGTAATTTCTTTTCCCAATGAACTTTCGTCGTCATACTGTTCGATCATTTCATTGCCTATGCTCCAGATTATGACCGAAGGATGATTCCGGTCCCGTAAAATCAAATCCTCCAGATCGCGACGATGCCATTCGTCCCAGTGTAGATGATAATCATATTTTGATTTTTTCAATTTCCAGACGTCAAAGGCTTCATCCATAACAATAAACCCCATCTTGTCGCAGAGGTCCAGCAATTCTTCAGCCGGTGGATTGTGGGCTGTGCGAATAGCATTACAACCCATGGATTTCATGATTTCCAGTTGGCGTTCCAAAGCGCGAAAATTGATCGCCGCTCCCAAAGCGCCGAGGTCATGATGAAGGCAGACACCTTTAATTTTTTTGTGCTCACCATTGAGGAAAAAGCCTTTTTCCGGATGAAATTCAAAATAACGGATACCCAGTGGTGTTTCATAATCATCCATCAATTTTCCGTCAGTGCATACCTGTGTCATCACTCTGTAGAGATTTGGATTTTCATCGCTCCAGAGTTTCGGCTGATTTACTTGTAATGTCTGAACTACCGGTTGTTTTGGATCGACGTTTTTTACTGCTTGTTCTGCTACGACTTTGCCGTTGTCATTCACTATTGTTGTTTTCAGGGTAATGTTGTTTGTGGAACTGCTCCGGTCAGAGATTTTAGTTTCCAGAATCACATCAGCGGAATTTTGGCTGACGTTTTTGGTTTTGACATAAGTTCCCCAATGATTGACATAGACTTTTCCGGTTGTGACCAATTTTACCGGCCGATAAATACCGGAACCGGTATACCAGCGGGAATTGGGTTGCTGAGAATTGTCCACTTTAACCGCCAGCACATTTTCTTTATCAAATTTTAAATAAGGCGTCAATTCATAGCGATAGGAGCTGTAGCCATAGGGCCGTTTGCCCAGATAATGGCCATTGATCCAAACCTCGCTGTTCATGTAAATCCCGCCAAAATCAATGAATACCAGTTTGTTGGCATCCTCTTTCTGTAGAGTGAAAATTTTTCGATACCAACCAATGCCGCCGGGTAATGCGCCGCCACCGCTGCCGGCCGGATGCTCTTTGCTGAATTCACCTTCGATGCTCCAGTCATGGGGAACATCCAATACGCGCCATTCGCTGTCATTAAATTCCGGCTGGTTGGCATCTTTTACATCGCCCAGGTGAAATTTCCAGTTTTGCCCGAAATCCTCAATTTTTCTGATTTTATCTAAGGATTGTGTACAATTAGACAGCATTAATGTCACGAAGATTATCCCTAAAATTTTTGTTAATTTCTTAATCATGTCCCCTCACTTATTTTTAGCCGCGGATCAACCCTGATTTTCTTTGTAAAGAGTAACCCCCTGGAGCGCGGACTTCCAGTCCGCAATTTCTGCTGTTATCTCCATAATGCGGACTGGAAGTCCGCGTTCCACTTATTCTATTTCATTTTAACAACAACTTTTTTGCCCTTGTAATTCACAACTGCATCGGCTTCGACATCATAATCCAATTCTCTAGGTTCATCTTTGCTAACCCAGACAATTTTAATAATTCGTTCCTTTAACATTCCCGGGAATTCTCCCTGGGATTTACCGATCGTCAGTTCCTTTGTATTTTCATCATAGATAAACGGAATGACAGAAAAGAGTCCTTTTTCGTAATTGTAATTGGTGTTTTCATCTTCATAAAGTTTGAACTCGGCATCATCACCGGTGTAAATATAAAGCAGTATCGGATCCGCCGGTTTTTCATCGGTATACTGGATTTCCGGCCCGAAGGGTAAAATCGATCCCGCTTTCACAAACATCGGCATCTCAGTATAAGGCGCGTCAGCAGTAATGGTTTGTCCGGCTTTGTAAAATTTTCCGGATTTGAAATCATACCAGCCCTTTGATTCCGGCAGATAGACTCCCCGGGAACGGGCTTTGTAATCAGTTACCGGATTGATTAGCAGTGACGGGCCGAACATAAACTGGTCGGCAATATTCAGCACTTTTTCATCATCTCCAAAATCCATTACCAAACCGCGCATAATGGTATAATCTTCCTGCGTTACCATGCCGGTCAGCGAATAGATGTATGGCATCAAACGGTAGCGGAGTTTATCATAGGCCACCATGGTTTCATAGGCCGGGTGTCCTTTGGGCGCGATATTCCACATTTCCCGGTAAGGAAACTGGCCGTGAACCCGAAACAACGGTGTAAAAGTACCGTACTGAAACCAGCGGGTGTTCAGCTCACGCCATTCCGCCAGATCCTCTTCATTGGGATTTTCATAGCGTGGTTCCACGGCAAAACCACCAATATCTGTGGTCCAGTAGGGCAATCCCGCCATACATAAATTCAAGCCGGCGGGAATCTGGTCTTTCAGGTCCTCCCAGCGGGAAACCACGTCACCACTCCAGGTGACCGCTGCATAGCGCTGCTGCCCCGCAAAACCCGAGCGTGTCAGGATGAAAACCCGCTTATCAGGATCAGTTTCCCGCTGTCCGTTGTATATGCCTTTGGCATTCATCAGGGAGTATGTATTGAGATAACGGGCGGCGGAACCCAGCGACGTAGGCCCGATTCTGCGTTGCCATTCCGGCAGGGACAGGTTGGAGTGAATGTCCGGTTCCGTCGCGTCCAGCCACCAGGCGTCAATGCCCTTGCTGAAAAGTTTTTCATTGATCTGATCCCAAAATAATTTTCGTGCCCCTTCAGCATAGGGATCATAAAATGTTGATACATAACCGTCACCAATCCAGTCCCGTTCCCGCTTTTCAATATTGCGCATGTAGAGCCAGCCATTTTTGCGAAATTCTTCGTAATGATCGATGCCTTCATAAAATTTCGGCCAGACTGAGATCATTATATTGATATTATATTTTTCGTGTAATTTTTTGATCATTCCTTCGGGATTGGGAAAGCGGTTTTTGTCGAAATCATGACTGCCCCACTGGTCTTCCGGCCAGTAGTTCCAGTCCTGTACAATATTATCCAGGGGAATCTCACGTTCACGAAATTCCTTCACAACATCCATCAGTTCCTTTTGAGTTTTATAACACTCGCGGCACTGCCACAAACCCATGGCCCATTTCGGCATCATGGCCGCTTGGCCGGTAATGGTACGATAACCGCTGATAATGTCATCGGTTTTTTTGCCATAAATAAAATAATAATCAATCTGGTCACCGACGTTTGAATAGAGTGAAATCTGGTCTTTTAGTTCCGGGTTAGCCGGAGTGAGATAGGTTAAGCCCATGTAACCGCCGCCGGGAATCCATTGGATTTTAATCTTGTAGCGTTTTCCTTTTTCCATATTAAGTCTCAGGTTGTGGGTCCAGGGCAGCCAGTTTTGCCGCCAGTTGTCCACCACCAATTCACCATCGAGCCATACTTTCGTGTAATAGGAGGAATAGAGTCGGAACTTATGAATGCCTTCTTCATCAGATTCAATTTCACCGCTCCAGCGAATGCTGCCTTCTTCGGAAACAAAGCCGGCAGGAAATTCGTCCCGGTCATCCAGATAAGCGTAATTGATATGATCGGTTTTTTCTGTTGTGAGCAAATCACTGAAATCTTTATCTTTAAAAAATTCTGCTGTCAATCCACCGGGCTTACCATCTTTTCCATAGAGTTTCAGCTCAGTAATCGGTTGATAATCCCGGGGGTCACCAAATTTTGTGCGGGAATTATTATCCCATAGAAGTCCGTAATTTTTATTGGAAACCAGGAAAGGTACTGACGCCACGATATTATATTGCCAGAGATCCACATCATGGCCTTTCCAATTAATAATGCCATTCTGGTGCTGGCCAAGGCCGTACAGCGCTTCATCTTCCGGGGATTCGAAAACCTGGCGAATATGGTAAGTCTGCTCGCCCATGACTTCTGCCGGTGTGGTGGTTTTTCCGCCCCCTGATTTTTCTTTTAGAATTGGTTTTCCGGTTTTATCAAGAAAACTGATTTCTCCGGTCTTGTCATTAACCTGTACTTTTAATATCTTGGTGGAGATCGTAACCATTTCGCCGGTAACTTTTACATCAAAATCAACAGTTTTCCAGTCGGTTTTGTCAACCATCAGGCTGGGACGCTGAGAAAAAACGTCTTCCGGCGATGCGACAACACGAATAATATCATCACGCAGCACTTCGATTTTTAATTTTGCCACATCGGTTGTTTTTTGCGGTTCCAGGTCAAAAATGATCTGATTGCCATTTTTTTGAAATGCCAATGCATTTTGCAGGAAAAAAGCCAGTAGACTTAACAGGATAATTTTTTTGTACATTTTCAACTCTTCTCTTTTAATATTGGACATCAAATAAAATTTATAGATATATTTTTTAATTCATAGCTCATGTTGCAAAATAAGACTTCCATTGAACTAAAAACATCTCAATATCTGGTAAAATCGTTGCATTAGGGAAAAGACGCTTAATTATTTTTGGATCTGAAGAATTGTTATGGGTAGATTAAAACATACTATCTTCTTTTTTTCCTTAAAAAAAGAAGCAAAAAAAATCCCGTATTTGGTAAATTAAACGCTAATTTTTAATTTATCTTTTAATCTAACCCGGAGGAATTCAGAATGAAGTCGAAAATAAAATTATTTTTCTCATTAATCATCATAGTGTTGCTTGCCATTTCCCGGATGACCTGCGAATCGCCGCATTATCTTAAATTTCAAAACACAGCAGAACTCCAGGAATATCTCCGCTGGTCGGCAGACAAGCCACCGATCATCAGCGCCCATCGCGGTGGCCCCATGCCGGGATTTCCTGAAAACTGTATCGAAACTTTTGAAAATTCCCTGAACTATGCGCCTTGCATTATCGAATGCGACGTCGCCAGAACCAGGGATTCAGTGTTGGTAATGATGCATGACTATACATTGGACAGAACTACTACCGGCAGCGGCAAAATTAGTGATTTTTCCCTGGCGGAACTCAAAGAATTATATCTCAAAGATAATAACGGGAATATTACCCGGTACAAAATACCCACCTTAGCCGAAGTGCTGGATTGGGGCCGAAACCGGGCGATCATTGAGTTGGATATCAAAGGATCGATTTCAGCTGAAGAAATCGTAAATATGATTAACGCGAAAAATGCCGTGGGCTACACTATCGTGATCACTTACGATTTACCCGACGCTGTGGAATATCATGAATTAAATTCAGATTTGGTGATCTCAGCAACAGCCCGGAGTGTTGAGGGAGTTCAGCGGTTACTGGAAACCGGTATTGACCCAAAGTGCCTGGTTGCTTTTGCCGGAGTTCATGAACCGGAACCTGCGGTTTATGATTTGTTGCACCAGAAAGAAATCATGGCGATTCTGGGAACCATGGGAAACCTCGACCGCAAAGCAGAAAAAAAAGGCTTTGGAGTCTACCAGGATTTGGTTAATAACGGCGCGGACATTCTGGCCACAGATAATGTGGTTTTGGCTTCCAAAATATTGGAGAAATGATAATTAAGTTGGCAAATCAACGGGATAAAATATTAGGCTTGTTAATTGATTATTTTGGTGATGATGATAAACGTATCGCGCATGCCCGGGAGGTACTGCGTGAAGCTGATATCCTCCTAAAAAATTATAAAAATTGCGATGAGGAAATTGTAATTGCAGTTGCATTGCTGCATGATGTTGGTATTAAAGTGTCTGAGGAAAAACACGGTTATAACAGTGGTGAAACCCAGGAAATCTACGGACCAGCGGTTGCCGAAGGACTTCTGGCATCAATTAATTTCCCGAAAGACAAAATTGAGGTGGTAAAAAATATTATCAGCAACCATCACTCGCCTTCCCGGTATGATTACCCGGAGTTGTCACTGTTAAAAGCAACGGATCATATTGTCAACAGCAAAGGGTAATTGTCTAGACGACCCGGTCGGTTTCGTAGATTTTATCAATGACATCTTTATAATTTTCATGGATCTGTTTTTTACGCATTTTCAGGCTCGGTGTCAGTTCTTCATTTTCAAGGGTAAATTCAGTGGGCAGGAGGGCAATTTTTTTGACCTTCTCAAAAGTTGCCAGTTTTTCCTGTTGCGTTTCCACTTCCTGCCAGATGAAATCCTTAATTTTAGGGTCTTCCACCATTTCTTTGTTGGTATTGAATGCCAGTCCATTTTGTTTAGCCCATTTTTGCAATCTTTCATAATTCGGAACGACCAGGGCACTGATAAACCTGCGCTTATCTCCGATCAGGCAGGCCTCATCAATATATTTGCTTTTCTTCAGTAAATTTTCAATCGGGGCCGCGGCAATATTTTTTCCACCGGCAGTGACGATCATATTTTTCTTGCGGTCGGTGAGATAAAGGAAATTATCTTCATCCAGATAGCCCACATCACCGGTATGCAGCCAGCCCTGGGAATCGATCATTTCCGCAGTCTCTTTAGGACGTTTGTAATAGCCGGCCATGGCGGTGGGGCCTTTCACCAGCACTTCGCCATCTTCGGCAATTTTTACCTCCAGAATATCCAGAGGCTGTCCACAGGAGCCATAACGAATTTTGGCGGCCGGTGTCAGGGCAATAATCAAATGGGTTTCGGTCATGCCATAACCTTCGATAATATTCAACCCCAAAGATTCAAAAAACTTCAACGTTTTTACGGAAAGAGGCGCCCCGCCGGCAATGGGATACTTCAAATTGCCACCGAGTTTCTGTTTGATTTTGCTGAAAACGATCTTATCGGCCAGAGCGAATTTCTTTCTGATCCAGGAATTTAACGTCCCTTTATACTTGCGGATATTGTATTCTTTCCCAACTTTAAGCGCCCAATAAAATAGCTTCCGTTTTATAGCCGAACTGTGTTCCACCTGGGTGAGAATTTTATCGGTAATTTTTTCATATAAACGAGGAACGCTGACGATAACCGTAGGTTTGGCCACCTGGATATCATCCACAACAGTATTAATGGATTCCGAATAAAAGATAGTATTGGTGCGATACATGGGGGTCCAGTGTCCCGCGACACGTTCATATAAATGGCTGAGCGGTAAAAAGGATAGAAAAACTTCATCCTCCGCCAGTCCCAGCCGGTCTTCGGAACTGATAATCTCTTTTACAAAAGCCTCATGATAGAGCATTACCCCTTTGGGTTCTCCGGTTGTCCCGGAAGTGTAGACGATGGTACAAACTTCTTTAGAATCAATGCTGGCATAGGAATCATTGAAATAATCGGGATTTTTATGGTAGAGTTCCCGTCCTTTTTCTATCAAATCATCGTAAAAAAGAATATCATCATCATCGATTTTTTCATAGGAAACAATCGCTTTGATCTTGGATAATTTGGATTTAATCTGCTGAATTTTTTGGTAGTGTTCCTCATTTTCAATGAACAGGACACGGGATTCGGAATTTTTTAAAATGTAAAGCATTTGATCCGCCGGAATATTCTGATGGATCGGCACAACAATATTCAAGTGGCACATAATGGAAAAATCCGTAATTGTCCATTCCGGCCGGTTATTGGAAATAATGGCAATTTTCTCACCGGGTACGATTCCTATTTCCTGAAAGGAACTGCTCAGGTAGCGGATTTGATTACCAAAATCTTCATAATTAAAATGCTTGATTTGTCCATGCCGCTTGTACATCAGCGCTTTTTTTGCCGGACATTTTTTAATGGTTGAAAACAAAATATGCGGAACACTTTTAAACATTTTATACCCTCTTTAAAAAGTTAATCAACAGTCATCCCTTTCTAGAAATATAAGGAAATATTTCTAAAAATCAATTTATTATTACAAAAGTAAAAAAATGTCAGAAATAAATACTCTCAAATCATTTGTAATTTTAAATAAAACACACCTAGGCAAAACGGGCGAATGTACAATTTTTACTGATAATTTATTACTCTGCCGAAAGGTGCAATCGCAACGGAAGCGAGTTTCATATGCTGCATGGCGAAAGGAATTCCAATTATCGTCACAGCACAGAGCAGGGCAAAAAATAAATGGGTCAGGGAAATCACAATGCCACCGGTCACTATCCATAAAATATTAAATAAAGTCAGTAAACAGCCGGTAGATGACCGGGCAGTGCGAACTTCCTTACCAAAAGGGAGCAGCCCCAGAAAAGAAAGCTTGATCAGTTGCATGCCGAAGGGGATGCCAATGATGGTCAGACACATTAGCACGCCACCAATTAAATACTCAAAAAATAAAAAAATTCCGCCTCCAAAAATAATCCATAAGAGATTTCCTAATAATGACATTTATGCCTCACTATTTATCAGTTTTTTAAATTCATCAAATTTGTTACCCCAAATATCGAAATCCTTTTCACTGATCCGGTAGGGTGTTGTGTATTTCACCTTGCCTTTTTGGTGCGCCGGCAGAAGATCGTTCACCGCTAATTCATAAACAAAATCGGGGCGCCGACCGGTAAACGCAAGCAACTGTTGAATAAACTTTTCATTTTGCCGCCGCCGGCCGGTGCACACTGTAAAAAAGGAATAATTGCCAAAACAATTCTTTTCCTTCATCAAGAAAGTTTTCATCGGCGTTGCAATTCCTTTATCCCAGATGGGAGCGATAAAAATGACCTGGTCAAATTTTTGCCAGTCAATTTTAATGGATTGCAGCTTGCTTTTACGCCGGAACAGTAAGTCCCAAAGGATCGTAGTGGTTTTTCTTTCTTTCTGTTCATTGAGAGCAATGAGTTCACAGTCCAGCTGTTTTTGCAGGCGCTCTGCCAGAAAACGATTATTCCCGGTATAAGAATAATAAATGATCAAATTTTTCATATTAAAATTCCCTCTTTACAATATTCACATAACAGCAAAATATCATCAAAAAATATATAATGTTGTATGATCCCTCTCACAAGAATTACTTCAGGATGTTTAACTAAAATCTTTTATAAATTTATTAAAATCAAAGATTAACAACCTGTCTTCCTGCTCGGCAATAATGCCTTGTTTTTTAAAATTATTCAGGGTTTCTTCCACCACCTGCTTGGATGTACAGGCCATTTGTGCCAGTTCATCTTTATAAGGAATGCCGTCAATCACAACATGTTTGTTGGAAATTTTACCAGCCTGGCGGGCAGTATTGATCAGGCTCATGGCAATCCGGCTTTCGGCAAAATTGAGACTTAATTCATTGACCCGTTTATCACATTTTTTTAACCGGACACTCATCCGTTGAAGCAGGGCAATGGCAATGGTGGAGTGGGCGTGTAGCAGTTGCAAAAAATCCGGCCCGCTTAATTTATAAATTTCCGTATCATCGGTGGCAACGACATTGGCTGATCGTGGCTCACGATTAATAATAGCCATTTCACCAAAAAAATCACCGGCCCCGAGGGTGTTGATCACAACCTCATTTCCTTCAAAATTAATTTGATTGACCTTTACTCCTCCTTTATTGATCAGGTAAAGGTCCTGATCTTCATCGCCTTCAAAAATAATAGCGTCATGCCGGGCATAATTTTCCACGGTAATTCGTGACCGGATCATTGCCAGCGCACTTTCGTCCAATCGCCGGAACAAAGTAAAACTTTTTAAGTTTTCGTAAGCCATAACTCCTCCTGATTAAGTCATCATTGATATTCTTTTTATAATATTGAAAAATTTTAATAAATACAATAAATAAATACCCCAAAAATCTATTCTTATAGATGTTTAATCTAATTACAATTAGTTGGAATTTAGTATATTAAGAGGACACTCTGAAAGCCGCACATTTGGCACAGTGGTTTGTGATATAGGCTGACATTGGAATGGCATGAATAGGTGGCATATTGATCAGAATATCAGGCGCCCTTCCGCCCGATTAAGAGGCCTAATATGATCAATGACCATTTTGGCCCTTGTTCTGATTTAATTTTTTGATGAATGTATCGTTTTTTGCCGTGATTATAAATAATCGTTTTATAAAAGTCTGATGGGATATCAGCGCCAACTGACATCTTCGGTGTAGTCGCTTTCTTCAACTCGTTGCAGATCTTCACGGGTGCTTTTTGCACACATTAAAAATGATACATACATCAGTATAACAATAACGATAGATATAAATAATTTCTTCATAGTTAAACCCCTTTAACCCTATTCATATAATGATAATTAAAAATTTATTCACACAATAAAAAATGCTGTGAATACAGCATTGGAAAAGAAAAAATAAAGATTGATATTTTAATTATGATTGAAACTTACGTATCAGTTTTTGTGCTTTACTTACCTCATAATTTTTTTTATTGACAGTTATACTTTAAATAATAAAAAAGATAATTACAAGTATTTCGATATTTTTTTTTATTTCAATTACCTTACCGTCTGTTTTCCTGCTCTAAAAATACAGTTATGCGATTTTTTAAAGAGAAAAACCATGGTGGATTTCCCCACCAGTATCACCGTATATTCCACAATTGTGTCAGAATCTTAAACTTTATCTGCGGCAAAATTGATCCTTGCAAAAATCGACACCCTTTTCCCTCTGTATGTTCTCTGCATATTTTACATTAAAAAATTCACAAATAAGTCATCATTAAAAATCCCGGGGCAGCCGCATTGTGGTTGAACCGGTTGTCATCTCTATCAATTCTTGTAAACTGCCGGTAATTTTCGCGCCATTGTCTCTTTTTCAAAAGCATATCCCATTTTTAAAAGTTTGTTTTCTTCAAAAGGCCGTGCGATGAAAGTTAACCCCATGGGTTGTCCGGATTCTTTGTAGCCCATGGGAATTGTCAGACAGGGATATTTCGCCAGGGCGGCATGGCCGGCATTCCAGTTATTAATGGAAAGCACAGCATCGAGTTTATATTTTTTCATGGGTATTTCAAAAAATTTGACAGCAGCTTCATGGAAACGTTTTTTTAAGGCGGTCAGTTCTGATTCCGATATATCCTGTCTGACCATACCTTCAAAATAGGTTTGTCCGTAGGGAATGCGAAGGGTTGTGTCCTGCTGATTGTACGCCACCAGGTCAGCAATGGAACGGTGGTGAATATTTTCTGATGCATAGTTTTCCAGATATGCCGGCAGGTCAACTTTCATATCACTATCCAGCAAGGTAATAAAGCCGTTAAAATCCATTTCTTCAGGATCGAATACCACAGTTTCCGCACCTGACTGTTTGATTTGCTTAAGCGCTTGTTGATAAAGGGAATCTTCTAAAAATTCCCGGTTCACACCTAGGCGCAACCCTTTTAGTGTATGCTTTTCCAAACCTGAAAAGTGAACACCGCTATCGTAATCTTCCGTCATGGCGGGATCAGTATCATCATAGCCGGTCATAGCTGATAATAATATCGCATTGTCGATCACGGTGCGCGTCATTGGGCCAGGCGTGTCCAGCGTGCTTGAAATTGGAATAATGCCGCTTCTGCTGAGTAATCCAACAGTGGGTTTCAATCCGATAATTGAATTAGAACTGGAGGGTGACAAAATGGAGCCGGAAGTTTCCGTTCCCACTGCCGCGGCCGCGTAATTGGCGGCGATGGAGACACCGCTGCCGGAACTGGACCCACCGGTATCAAATTCTTTGCGGCCGTAGGGATTCAAAGTCTGTCCGCCCACCGCGCTGTACCCATTGGGACAATGTTTACTGAGATAATTGGCCCACTCACTGAGGTTGGCTTTTCCCAAAATGATGCCGCCCTTTTTCTGAATTCGATCAGTGATGAAAGCATTATCAGCATTGTTTTCCAATAGGGCATAGGCGCCGCCGGTAGTAGGCAACCCGGCAAAATTGATATTATCTTTCAGGATTACCGGCATGCCGTAAATCGGATGATCCTTTTCCGACCGGTTTTTGTCTCTTTGCCGGGCCATAGCAACGGCCTCAGGGTTGATGGAAATAATTCCGTTGAGGTACTTGCTGCGGTCATTTTCAAATTTTACGATTCTGAAAAGACACCACTGGGTCAATTTTTCATAGGAGAAGCGGCCGGCTTTGATATGGGATTGCAAGGTTGGAATATCCTGCTCCAGGATCAGGGGTTTTAATTTTTGGTAATCGGCTTCGGAAAAATCTTCAATCTGTGGTCCAATCTGTTTCCAAATTTCATTTTTGTCAAAAATTCTGGATTGGATCAGTTTGAATTGCATCTTTTTGGAGTCGTGATCAGCATTTTCTGCGATCTCTGCGGATTCGTCATAGGGTTCCCAGGGCGAAATAGTGGTTTTGGGTTGGTTATTACAAGTCATTGCCAGCAATAACAAAAAGAAAAATATGCTATTTCTAAAGTGGGTTAATCGTTGATGTCTCATCACGACTCCTTTAAGAATGTTATGGATTAATAGTTTTTCAGTTTATCTTCAAACCAGTCCCTGACTTCCGGGCCTTCTAATTTTGATAAAAGTGTCAATAACTCGTCTGTTGTATTTATATTTTCAACAGCCATTTTCCGGCCTAATTGCATGAATTTCTCTTTACCGGTTTTCTTTTCCAGTTGATATAATAGAACAGGACCTTTATTGTACAAAACGTTGTAGGCGATTTTGTATTTCACACCATTTCTGTCCAGTCCCCAAACCGGTGGCGTATTGTCTATATTTTTTTGCTTTTGTGCCATTCTGGATTGAAATTCCTGCTCGCCAAAGGTTTCCCGCAACACCATCAGTGCGCTGTACTCGGCAAAGCTCTCATTGAGCCAGTCCTGCCAGGAATCGGTTTTGGCGCGAAACCACCAGAGATGGGCCAGTTCGTGAGCAAAATAGCGGGTAAAATTAGTAAGCCGTTCATCATAGCCCTCCGGGTCAATGTTGCTGAACACAATGCCACCGATACGAGCATATCCGCCGCCTTTGGTTCGCTTACTGTCTATAATTGTGATGTCAATATTTTTCGCGCCGAACCAATTTTCGTAATGCTTTTTGATGGACTGAATATTATTTGCGATTGCCCCGGTAGTTGTATCCGGCAAGTGTTGATGAAAAATCCGGAGACTATTATTTCCCAGTGGCATTTCAAATTCCGCAATATCCTCAGTCATACAGATCACCATATCCGTGGTGGGAACTGCGCTTTTAATTTGAACGGAGTGTAAATTTTTAGTTATTTCACCAATGCCAAAAATATGATGGTCTTTATAGGTTTCCACTTCCACGGTATAAGTAAATAATCTGAAAAAATCAGGATTGAATGGAAACCAGGGATAATATAGGCCGATTTCTGTCCATTCTTCAGAAATCCGGTTGGCGAAAAGGGAAGGAAGATCATCCAGTTTGCCTTCATATTCCAGTTGAATTCGAACAGGTCCTCGGGCTGGCAAATCATCTTCCAAATAAATTTTCCTGGCCTGTGGCATAAAACGATTATCAGAGGCGGCTGTGTCGGGATTTGCGATATTTTTGCCATTAACTGAAAATTCTTTGATCGCAAGGTTTCGTTGTAAATAGAAAAAAGCGGAGTCCGGTATTTTTATCGCTTCCGGTAGGGTAAGTTCGCCTGTCACCTGGATATTTTTTGTGGCAGGGTTGATCTTTAATTTTAGGTCATAGTTAGGGTAGTCAATTGATTTGGTTTTGCTGACTGGCTGACAAGCAACTAAAAAGATGAATAATAAGATTAAGCCATTAGAAAAATGCTTCATTTCTCTCCCTTTTTCCCTAATGTTAATTTATTTGTTAATTTTTTTCAATTCTAATATTGCTTTATTTAAATAAGCAGGTGTTCTGGTGGGGATTAAATATGTTTTAATTTAGCATATTTAAAATATTTAAAAGTTCAGGCAGCGTTTTCGCGCCATCTACTTTTTTGGTTTCAAAGACCATAAAATACCGGTATTGTTCTCCGGCTTTACTAGCCCATTTTTCACCTAATTTTATTTTTTTATGGCTGTCCGAACCGTCGAGATGGTCTCCTTTGGTTTCAACTATGACGATTTTGCCATTTTTCATTTTTACGATGAAGTCGGGATAGTGGTTAATAAATCCATTAATTAGCAGTCCTTTTCCTCTCTCCAGGTTGCGGTGCCAAAATTCGACATTTTCCAAATTTGCTATTTCATGAATGACTTTTTTTTCAAAGTCATTCATTTCACCTTCTTCGGTGTATAAATTTTTAGTAATACTTTTGATTGTATTTTTAGGATGTATCTTTTCTTGAAACTCAAAGGATTTCTGGCAAACCACCTGGCCGGTATCAAGAAATTTTTCAAATTGCTTTTCAGAATGTTTCTCGATCAATTCATCTATTTTATTTTTTATTGTACGCGCATAGTGAAATTCATTATGGGATATCTCAGCGATTTTATCAGAATCAAGATTTTTAATTGAGTCTCTGATAAATTCTATTATTTTGGGTTCAGGAATTTCATCAATTCTTCTGATTTGTCGTGAAAGCCGGTCCGCTAAGGTATTTACCCTTGCTTCAGGTGATAAACTGGATATGTATTTAACAAAAGCCTCTTTTGCCTGGTTATTGACTTTTCTATATTGCGGAATATATTCATTTTTCCGCTGCTCAGCCAAATCAATACTGACCATTTCAGAACTTGTACGGGTAAAATTGATATTATGGTCTTGCACACTCAAATCAAACTCTTCCAGCAGAAGCCCTTTTGTCAATGGAACAAGTGCACCTTCGGGTTCAAACAAAGATCCTGTATTTACTTTTTTAAAAAAGGTCGGAATTTTGATTGATTTTGCTGATTTCTTAAATATTTCCTTAATAGCATATTGTTTCACTTTGTCACCCAATTCAGGAGGAATTAAATTATCTTCCTTTTCTAATTCTTTAAATTTTTCTTCATACTCTTGATTGGTTTGTTTTGCCAATGCAATGATATCTTCCTGGGTTTTCTTTATTTCCTTGGAAGAGGAGATATCTTTTATCTTTTCACTGTTTATCTTAACCGTCTCTTCTGTATCTTCAAGTTCTAATTGCTGCTGTTTAAACAATTCCTCAAAGGATGAGTCGCTTTCTTTGGCTTTCTGGTCTTGTTTAATTCTGTAATCTTTCTCACTAAAACCGGAACGGTTAAGCCCTAAAATAATTTTATCCAAAGTTTTAAAAAAATTATTTGAGGCTGTAAAGACATAAGAGAAATTCAATAATTCTTCAAAATGTTTTGAAACATAAGGCAACCGAAGAATACGACCTAATATTTGTTCCACATCCACTGAAGATGATTTGTTTGCCAGTGATGCCAAAATATAGGCAAAAGGACAATCCCACCCTTCTTTTAGAGCATTCACTGTAATAATAAAGCGGACTTCGCAATCTTTACTCATCAAATTAGTATGTTTTATTTCATCTTTATTGGCAGTCTTAATTTTGATTTGTTCTTCCGGAATGCCCACAGAAAGCAGATTTAATTTTATTTTCTCGAATGTAACATTGTCATCACTTGTTTTGGGTTGTGCCTGAAATAATACTATGGGGCGAATATGTTTTCCGCCATTACTCTCCATTATCCTGGCTTTTTCTTCCAGGGTCTTTTGCAATTGAATCGCGCTGCTGATCACTTCATCAGTATCCTGATGATTATATACGATAACAGGCAGTTTTACCATGTTGCTTTTTTTCAATTTCATTGCATCAACAAAACTGATGATATTACTCTTTTCCCTTGGAGTGGCTGTAAGATCAAGTACAAAACTGGGGTTCAAATTATTCAACATTTCGATACGGAGGTCAGCCTCAAAATTATGACTTTCATCGATAATTACCACCGGGTTTAATTGGGTTATCACCTGCATTAATGCTGTTTCATCGACATTCGGCAACAATTTATCTTTGTAATTAAAGGTTGCCGGAAATTCAGCCAGGTTCTCATTCTCCTGGTATGCCTTTCGGGCTTCTTTATTGTTGGCCGAAAAGGACTGGACACTGAGGACAAAAATACTTAATTGCTCCTTGATCTCAGTGGGACTGAAGCGCTGTCCTTGTAATAAATCCTCTTTGCGATAGACTTCTACGGCGCCATTAAAATGGCTATCTATTTTTTGACGATAAGGATGGGCTGAATTACTTAGATTTTTATAGGTTTGCTTTAGGATGGTGTCCGATGGTACAAACCAGGCTACAACTTTTGGTTTGTCCAGGGGGAAACTATCAAAAATCGGTTTCAAGGCATTACAGGCGATGAAGGTCTTTCCGCCGGATGTGGGTACTTTCATAGTTACCCTGGGAACCATTTTAATGGAATTGTCATAGGGCTTCAGGTAATTATCTTCAATCGAATTGATGGCAATGCCTTTGTTTGCCCAAAATTTGGAAAAAGCCACATTAATCTGTTCGGTCTCTTCCATTATTTCTATGAATTCATTGAGATCGTTGAGCACTTCCTGTTGAAAATCTTTGAGTTCCATTTTATTCTTCTATTTTTTTGTTGTTCGCTTTTGTTATTTGTCTGGCATTTTTACTGGAAACCACTTTTTTGCCGGTGGTTTTTTCTAATTGTGTACGTGCTGCTTTTGCCACAGTACCACCTTCGTGAGCGACATTAACATTATCATCAAAACTCTCCGGTTGTTTATCTTTGGAAATTTCTGTGGTGGACGCTTCCGCCAGCATATTGAGCACCAGTTCCAGGTTGCTCATGTTGTCCCGCAGGTTTTCCTTTTTCAACCGTTTATATTTTTTATACTGTTTGGTTGTAAGCCCACTCCAGGTTTTGGTAATTTCATCGGTGAGAATGGCGAATTCTATTCCTTTTTCAATTCCCCGGTTTTCCCATTCATCGGTCAGTTCCTTGCGGATCTCAATTGATTTTAAACGCTGATTGATCCACTCTTTGCTGTAGCCTTTTCTGAGATAGGTTTCCATGGCGCGGTCAATTGTTATTTCCGGGTCTTCAATTTCATCAATTCTTTCTCTGCCAACCCGGGCCAGCCATTGTTTAAATGGTTCTGCTTTTTTCGATGGGACCGACTGCACCAGGCGTAGAACTTGCTCGGTATCAGCCACATCGGTTTTGTAATACTTCCCATCCGATGACTTCATTTTCAGTTGACTACAATTTGTAGCCAACTGGCTGCCTTCTTTTTTTAGTCTCGTCTTTAGTACACTCCAATATTTTCTGGGATTGGCACTTTCTGTCAGCACTGAAACAACATCTATGATGGAAAAATACCACTTTTCTGCCTCTTCATCCCAAACAGTGCGAATCTGTTTTTCTTCGAACAATTTGATAGCGGTTTCCTTGTTCATAATTAGAACCTTTTAATGTCCCTTGGTATTTTCTTAAAAATAATATTCCGTTCCTGCATATATTTTTTGTCCAGCAGGCAATAATCAGCGTAAATAATATACTGTTCCGCTTTTGTTTTGATAATTTTCAGCGCTTCCAGGTCAAGGGTGGTGAGGCGGTCTTTTTCATAATAAAAATAATAACCGGTATCATTGTGGATGTCCAGAAAATATTTATTCTTTTTGCTCTGCTTGCGGGTGAGATATGTTTTCGTTTCAGTATAGTATATATATTCGCGTATTTTTTCTTCACCAATCTCTTCGTTAAGATTTTTATTGTCTTTGAAAATGGGCGCACCCAATTCATAATAATCAAACTGTCCGCCGGTGCCTTCGACCGCTTTTTTTCCTGTCCCATAGCCCTGTATCACCCGCTTGACACGCTCAGCAGTAATGTCATCTGCATACTCTTCCATCTCGATCATAATAAATTTACGATTGCCGCCATCTTCCTTATTGAGGTTTAATACGGCATGAGCAGTAGTGCCGGAACCGGCGAAGGAATCGAGGATGATGTCATTTTTATTTGATGATATTTTAATTATTCGTTCTATGAGTCTTGTTGGTTTTGGTGTATCAAATGTTATATCATTTTTATCAAACAATTGTTTTAATTTTTGTTTTCCTTCCTGATTATCACCAGCTGAATCTCTTAACCATATTGTGAGAGGAACAATTCCATCTTTTACTTCTGATAAATATTTTTTTAATGATGGAACATTATTTCCATTTTTCCCAAACCATATCCTATTATCTTTAATTAGTTCTTTCAATCTAATTTTGTTAACACTCCAACATCTTCCCTTTGGTG
Organism: uncultured bacterium; assembly: GCA_964498725.1. Taxonomy (GTDB): domain Bacteria; phylum Fidelibacterota; class UBA2242; order UBA2242; family JAFGTP01; genus JAFGTP01. The sequence continues at coordinate 29,403 of CAZCHS010000026.1, forward strand.
GGGATACAATTCTACCAGAAGGAGTAGTAATTTCATAATCTGTATTTTCACTATAGGTTTTAACAGACAAATCACTAGATTTCCATTTTCCACGAGGATCATTATCTGGATTTTTATATCTTTTATTTTGCTCTTCTCTTCGGGGTAGAAGGTTTCGAGGCCACAGACTTTTATTTTTCGTATACGTAACAATAAAATCATGCATATCTGAAAAATATTTTGCATCATTTTGAGGACTATATTTTTTTTGCCAAATTATGTTATTAATAAAATTATGTTTCCCAAAAATTTCATCACACATTAATCTAAGATTTGCCTGTTCATTATCATCAATAGAAATAAAAATAGCCCCATCTTCAGCCAAAAGTTTATGAAGTAATTTCAATCTCGGATACATCATACAAAGCCATTTATCATGACGTGTGAGATCATCGCCTTCTTTTCCCACCACATCGCCCAGCCATTTTTTGATCTTGGGATGGTTGACATTGTCATTATAGACCCATTTTTCATTGCCGGTATTGTAGGGCGGATCAATGTAGATACATTTGATTTTGCCTTCGTATTCCGGCAGCAGGGATTTCAAGGCCTCAAGATTGTCCCCGTGAATGATTTTATTGCCGCTGTTTATGGGTTTTGATTGCTGTCCTTTTTCGCTGTAGCTGTATTTGTGTTCTAATATTTTGTAGGGAACATCCTGGTGATGGTTAACGACTTTTTCTTTTCCGATCCAGTGTAGTGTAGGCATTTATTTTACTTCTCTTTTTACATGTTATAATTTGCCATAATAATGAGTATAGATTATAACTATCAATGAAGAAAATCAATATAAAAAATTAGAAATGAGTTATTCAAAATAAAAAAATATTAAGATTAACATTCTCTGCAGCCTCTGCGTTCATAAATCTCACAAACAGGTCATCATCAAAAATCCCAAAAAGGCCGCATTGCTGGTGTAGAGCCGGTCATCGGCTTTATTTTTCATTTCATTGATATAATCCCGATATCTTTTGTAAAAATCATAAGTAGGGCGTGGTTGATAAACAATATCATCGATTTCAAAATGCTTCAGTACGTTTTTGGTCGTGGTGGGTTTCACAAAGACTTCCACTTCGGGATCAAAGTAAGCGCCGTAAACTGTTACTAATGTCCATTTCGCCAGTTTGACATCGGCTAAAATTTCTACGATCATTTCGAAGCCTATCGCCTGGTTGCCGTGGAGAAATTCATAGAGCCCATGGGCCAACCCGTCCTTTTGCTCAACAGCCATAGATTTTGTGAAATCACGGAACTTTGGCTTTTCAAAAAGGGAAACCATAGTGGATTTGCTGATCAGTTTCGCCATGTTTTCAACAATTGTATCCGGGTTCTCGAATTTTTCCTTTGCAAAATTCTCCTGAGTGAAGGCTACAATTTTTCCCATCTTATGTTTTTTGCCAATGGCCATTAGTTCTGGTGAATTCCAGCCATCGGGATATTTTGCAAAAAATTGCGCTTCGGCTTCTTTTAGTTTTTCAAAATTCATGATCGTCCCTATCTGTAACTATCTGATAAAATTTGTATAGACTTTTTTGACAGGGGCCGGGGCTTCGATCTTTTCTTTGCCCACTTCTATCATTTTCATCAGGTAGGCCATATTTTGTCCGAGCATCTGCATGATCTGGACACCTTCTTTATCATCGTGGACTTCACCGGGTTTCTGGCCGTGAATCACATTCCAGTAGTTTGATGTGGCCAGGAACATCTGGGAATAGAGAAAATAGATATTCAATTGCTGAAAAGTCGGCATTCCACCGGACCGGCGGACCGCTGTCACCGCCGCGCCGACTTTATGCTGCATCATTTTTCCGTTAACACTGGAAACATAAAATACTCTGTCGAGGAAACATTTGAATTTCGAGCCCAGGCCGGAAAAATGCACCGGAGAGCCAAGCAAAATACCATCGGCTTTTTTCATTTTTTGAATGGCGTCATTGACTTCGTTACCCGGCAATACGCATTTTTCATCTTTGTTTTTGGCGCACTGGTAACAGGCAATACAGCCACGGATATCTTTATCGCCGACACAAATTATTTCTGTATCAATGCCATTTTTTTCCAGTTCGTCACAGACCAGTTTAAGAGCATGATAGGTATTGCCTTTTTGATGAGGGCTTCCGTTAAATGCGATAACTTTCATAATATGTTTCCTCTGTTTTTTTACGATTAATTTATTCCCCGGATATTGGAACTAAATTAAGGTAACAGCGGGAAAATACAAATTAATTTATTTGACTATAAATGAATTGTAGTGGATAGATTAATACTAACGATCTTCTTTTTTCC
>CAZCHS010000027.1:0-29646 GCA_964498725.1 uncultured bacterium
TTTTATTCGCTTTCCTTTAAAAAATTGAAAATTCATGAATAATTCAGGTTAATATCCTTACTATTTCACCATTAAAAATAAATAAAAATTTTCACAATAACAGGACTAAAATAAAATTGTCATTCCTGCCGGAAAATATCCTTCAGGAATGACAGTTCTCTGTTTTGTGAGAATGTTAGCAATTAATCAAAAAATAACCAGGGTCCAATTGTAAAAATGTACCCATCGATTTTCGTGTTGGGCGATTCTTTGACATCATAATTTTTAAATTCTTCAGACCCGGTTTTCCATCCCTGGTAACGTTCGAACCCATACATATAACTGGCGCCGGCATGGATACCAAAGGAATCAGTGAACAGGTAAAAAACTTCCAGGCTGGGGGTCACTGTGTAATACTTCTTTTCCAATAACAGGCGACTGGTAGCCGGATCATCAAAATCATTGACAATATCATCCCAGATCACATCACCGGCTTTTCTTGATAATTTCATTTCTGTCGTCCAGAACCCTGCTTTCAGTTTTGGTGAGATCAGGAAATTATCAAAGACCGGAATCCGTTTACCAATCATACCGCCAAAGAATTTATTTTTTAAGCTTAATTTTTCCACCATGCCGGTGCCCCGGACTTTATTGGTACGGTCCACTTCATTGCCGACACTAAAGTAGAGCCCACCAATCGTCTGAGCACCATACCCGCCTTCCGCCGGAACAAAACTGACGGAATGAAGCAATATTCCCGGATAATTATCACCTTTCAATTCCATATCTTTATCAAAACTACTGAATCCGTAATTTGCCGCCAGTGCATTGATATCGGACCAGTTTGGGGAATACCACATTGGTTCCCAGTTAATGCCACCGCCTCGGCTTTTACCATCAAATATACCGATTCGATATCGTTTTTCTTCTTTGTCATCACGGTTAATTTTAGTGGTAATGGTTACACCTCTCCGGCGATCTTTTTTCGCATCAAGTACAACTTCGTTTTTGAAAAATTTACCATCCCGGAAAACCACAATTTCTACGGTATCACCGGCCCTTTTAGTCTCTATCAACTGCCGCAGGTGATTGTTATACAAAACTTTTTGACCATCAAAGCTGGTGATAATGTCGCCATCTTCAATACCGTATTCTTCGGCTGGACTGTCATTGGTGACATAACTGACCAGGGCGCCATAATTTTCCGGCCAGTCTTTCTCTTTGGCGATTTCAAACGAGAGGTCACGATTCATGACAACACCTAAAACAGGCTCTTCACCTTTAGGTTTTAATTCCAGTGTATCTGCTTCAACACTCTTTTTGATTTCCTGGGCATGGTCCGTTGTATCCTGCTCTTGCGCAAAACAAAAGGCGACTAAACTTATTATTAAAACGAATATCAATTTTATCTTATACATGTTTTTTCCTTTCCTTAATGTTAGAAACCGATCCAGGGTGAAATTGTAAATGTCACTCCATCGAAAAGCGATGTTTCCGGTGCATTGGAAATTTGATATTCATCATCGGTGGTAATGTCGCGCCAATGCTTATTGGAATAGCCCAGCATGTAACCGGCTTCCACTTTAAGCCAGATAGGCCCTAACATCCGGTACATGGCGGAAATCCGGGGTTCAAACACCAATTCTCTTTTCTTCATTTTCAGGTAGTCATTATTGGCATGTTTATCTTCAGACCATAATTCATTCCAGATTATTTCACCATTTTGCTGATGTAATGTTAAAATGCTTTTGCCCCGGCCGATAAAAACTCCGGAAGAAACCATCATCCGGTCCAAAACCCGGTACCGCTTATCCAGTGTAAATCCCCACATGCCCTGCTCAAATTTCATTTTGCGGTGAATCGTGGGACTTTCTGCATTGAGTTGCAAAGTCGTGGAGCCTTCCGCGTCAGCACCTGCGAAGACCATTCCCAAAAAGGTGTTTTTCCCAACATAAAATTTAAATCCAAATTCATTGAACCAGAGTTGTTGGATTTCATTATCCTGGAAACTTAAATCAGTTAATAAATTATTAGCGGCTTCGTATTCATTTAGGATAAAACTGGGACTCCAGTACATACCAAAAATCCCAACATTCTTTTTCTTGCGCTTTTTGTGAAAGCCAAAATCAATATCATGATTGTCATCATCAAATTCATAATCATCATCATATTCGCCATCCAGGTATAAGATAGTTTTGAATTCTTTGCCATCACGAAAATAAGTTACCGACAATTTATCTTTCTTTCCCAATTCTTCAATCAATTGGTCCAGCTGTTCCTCACTAAAAACAGTATCGCCGGCAAAAGTCATCAGGATATCGCCTGCTTTCAGACCGGCATCGTAAGCAGCGCTGCGGCGGTAAATCCGTCTGATTTTTACTCCGTAAGTGTAGGAATAATCTTTTTCATTGATATCCTGAAAATCAATGTCATCATAGGACAATCCAAGATCATGGGGATAAAAATATTTGAACCCGAAAGCATTCCAGTTTTCTATTTCCCCAACTGATTCTTCGATGTCTTCTCTGTATTCGTCTTTAAAGTTTTTCTTCTTCTTGTCATCTGTTTCCATTCCATTGACTTTGGTCACCAGGAATAATGTCAATAATATCAACCCGTAGATGACCATCAACAAAGTTGACTGATAGGTTTGAGTTGTTTTTTTCATTTTTATAGCTCCTGTCTGTTTAAATTTCGATTTTCACCTGTTAATGGGACAATTGCTGTGCCACTGGAAAGAAAAACATTATTTCTCGTCGATAAGCAATCGTTTTTTACTAAACTGTTATCCTAAAATCCATATTCATTTTATATAATTCTATATCAAAATGATATATTTTTTACTGCCGGTTCTGCTCTGAAAATAAAGAATCTAAAAATTTGTACTATTTTTGTAACCCTTTGTTTATGGAACCATCTTAAAGACAATAAAAATTTGAAAACAAAAAAAGGAGCAATAATGCCTGAACATTTAACAAAAGATACGTTTAAATCGAAAGTATTTGATTACGAAACTGAAAAAGATTGGAATTTTAAAGGTGATAAACCCGCCGTTATAGATTTCTATGCAGACTGGTGCCAGCCTTGCAAAATGGTGGCCCCGATACTGGAAGACCTTTCCAAAGAATATGACGGAAAAGTTGATATTTTTAAAGTGGATACCGGAAAAGAGCAGGAATTGGCTGCGGCTTTCGGCATCCAGAGTATTCCTTCATTACTTTTCATTCCTAAAGAAGGAAAACCTCAGATGGCCAGAGGTGCTTTACCAAAAGATTCTTTTGTAAAAGCATTTTCAGATATATTTGGCGTCTAAACTACGATCTCCCTTCACCAATGATGAGAAAAGGCAGGTTCCCCACCTGCCTTTCTTTTTGTCTATTCCAATTGTTAGCTTTTTTATACACCATAACATTTTTTCAAATAAAGGGCACGTTCAATTAATAAAGTAGTCTGCTGACACAGCCTCATTTTTAAACGATTCATAGTATTATTCACCATATTGAAATATGGTGTTATTCTCATTATTCTGATTTGCACCACAATTCCTCTTTTTCAAAAACGCCGTAACCGATAAATAGAGAAGTATCAATCTTTCCTACCTATTATCGGATAATCCCGCAGGGCCGGAATTAATCTCTATAGATGCAAAGTAACTGAGTAACTGGATTAATAATTTTTGCATTAATCTCATTTCAGAAGTAAATTAAACAGCCAGACTGACTAGATTAATAATGGAGGTTTTTAATGAGTACATGGCAATTACAGGAAGCAAAAAATAAATTCAGCCAAGTGGTACAGGATGCAATGACTGAGGGCCCGCAGACCATAACCAAAAGAGGCGTGGAGTCAGTTGTCGTTATCTCAAAAAAAGAATACAATATTCTGGCAAAAAAACAAAAAAGTCTACTCAATATCTTGAAATCCACACCTAAAGCAGTCCTGGATTTCAATCGCGACAAAGAATCAATTCGCGAGGCCGACCTTTGAAATATCTACTTGATACTTGTGTGTTGTCTGAGTTTACCAGGCCGGCACCTTCTCAAACAGTACTTGATTTTATCGGCCAAAAAAAAGAAATCGATCTCTTTATTTCAACCATGACCCTGGCGGAACTTCATCGTGGTGTTATTAAACTTCAGAGTGGGAAGACAAAAAATTCGCTGTTACAATGGTTGGATGATATAGAGCAAAATTTTCAAGGTAGAATTCTATCCTTTGATCATAATTCTGCTATAGAAAGGGCTAAAATATCCGTAAATGCCGAACAAAGAGGCAAGAAACTATCGGCATTCGATTCAATTATTGCGGCAATTGCCGGCAGCAACCACCTGACCTTAGTTACACGAAATATTAAAGATTTTGAAAATACTGATTTAGAGTTAATTAATCCCTGATAAAAATTCTATTCATCAACCTCTTCCAATTTACCAAACAATTTATCCAGTTTTACCGGATCAAGCCGGTAGCGGCTGCCTCTGCCCTGGAAGAAATCATGGTTTTCTATCAGATTGATTGCCAGCGCTGTAATGACAAATTTTTCACCGGATTTTACATCGGTAATTACCGCCTCGCCTTTTTCAAAGACCCCATCGCCGATAAAGGGAGAAGGAATCCGCCCCATGGATTCAAAAAATTCACCATGAATGTGATCGGTAAAGTCCACGCGGCGGCCAATTTCCGATTTTATTTTTTCATAATAGATTTTCAACAACTCTACCAGGTCTTCTTTATCAATATTATTGATTTTCATGCGGTGCAGATCATCGGCGATAATTTCACCCACCGGTCGTTTATCATTTCCCAAAAATCCGGAGCCGGAAAACTTTGAGGATTCCATTCGGCTTTTAAGTTTATCATAATCAGGAGATTTTTTCATAGCAACCTCAGTTTAATTAAGCAAATTCATCATAATAAATATCATCTTCCCTGATGGAAAGATTTTTCAACTCTTTTTCACAAGCACCGACCATGCCTGGGGATCCGCATAGATAGGCTTCGTATCCTTCGCAATTATCAAAATGTTCCCGCAAAACTTCGGTAACCAGCCCACGTGCGCCGTCCCAATCGGAATCTTCCGGTTCATTGGACAATGCCGGCACAAAGGTGAACCACTCATTTTCTTTATCCATTTTCTTTAATTCTTCCATGTAAAAAAGATCCCGCTGTTCTCTGGCGCCAAAGAAATAATAAGTCGGACGGGAGATATTATTTTCAACCATGTGATTCAATATCGAATGGATTGGCGCCATACCACTGCCGCCGGCCATACAAATGATAGGCGAATCATTATCGGTCAGCATAAAGTCACCATAAGGACCGGAGATGGAAACTTCCTGTCCCTCTTCCATGTGTTCAAATACCCAGGTGGTACAAATTCCGTCAGGAACCAGGCGGACATTCAGTTCCACATGTTTTTTATCAGACGGAACCGATGAAATGGAATAGGCCCGCATCACTGAATCCCGGCCTTTATAGGTTTCTGACTGCAACTGCACATATTGTCCGGCTTTGAAATCAATAGTTTCTGGTTCCAGCAATTCAAAACGGAGTTCCAAAATATCATGGGTTAAGGGCTTTTTGTGGAGAACTTTGGCCCGGTACTTCTTGATTTTAAAGAGTTCTTCCGGAATCTCGATAGCAATATCATTTCTGACTTTAACCTGGCAGGAAAGGCGGACACCTTGTTTAATTTCTTCGGGGGTCAGGTTGGGTTCTTCCACCGGCGACATCATACCGCCGCCTTCTTTGACGATCAGTTTACAATAGGCGCAGGTGCCGCGGCCGCCGCATGCTGAAGGAATATAAATATCATTTTGTGCCAGGGAAGCGAGCAGTGTTGAGCCGCCATCCACATCAAATTCTTTATTGCCGTCGTTGATGCTTATCTTGCATATCCCGTAATTCAGTATTTTTTTTTCTGCCAAAATAAGCAGAATAGATAGAATGATTCCCATTAAAATGAGAAAAATTGTTGCTGTAATAATACCTGTTAATATCGTTCCCATAATCCTCTCATATTTTTATCATTCCGGAAAACCCCACAAAGGCCAGTGACATAATGCCGATAATGATCAATGTTATTCCGGGGCCGGCCAGACCTTCCGGAAGAAATTTTTCACGAATTTTTTCACGAATGGCGCCGATCAGGGAAATAGCCAGAAACCAGCCAAATCCACCGCCGAGACCATAGGCGAAAGTTTGCCAGAAGCCATAGGGCTTATTCAACATAAATAGGGAAATTCCCAAAATTGCACAATTCACCGTGATCAGAGGCAGAAATATACCAAGGGAGTTGTACAACTTCATAGAATACCGCTCGATCACCATTTCAATGAATTGTACAAAAGCGGCGATTACCACAATGAAAGTGATCAGTTTCAGAAATTCCAGCCCAAGGGGAACCAGTAAATAATAATAAACCAGGTAATTCAACGCAGCAGTTGTGGCCGTCACAAAAATAACCGCCAGTCCCAATCCGACACTGGTATCCACTTTTTTCGAGACACCGAGGCAGGAACACATTCCCAAAAAACGTGTCAATAAAATATTATTGGTAAATCCAGCAGAAATAAAAATAATAAACAGCAGTGTAAAAAAGTTTGTATCTTGATAGGCTTCCATAATTACCTCGATTCCGCTTTTTCGGTTTTAATTTGCAGTTTTCTGGATATCCAGGTTATGATCGCCAGCATAAAGAATGCGCCGGGGGCCATGACCATAATTGTCCACTGATGCCACCAGATTTCCTTGCCTGGAAGGTCGGCACCCAGTAATGTCCCGAATCCCAAAGGCTCACGGATCAGCGCGATAACAATCAGTACCAGTGAATAACCAATTCCCATAGCCAGACCGTCGAGGAATGAGAGCCAGGGCGTATTCTGGCTGGCAAAGGCTTCGGCACGCCCCATAATAATACAATTTGTGATGATCAATCCAACATAAGGGCCGATGAAGCGATGAATGTCAGGATTAACCGCCTTGATCACAATATCCACGATCATTACATAACTGGCAATGATCAGCACCTGCACGATCATACGAATTCGCGCCGGAATCAGGTTTCGCAGAGCGGAAACAGTCAGGTTGGAAAGAGCCGTGACAAAAATCACTCCAAAGGCCATAAATAATGTGTTGGCCAGCAGATTTGTCACCGCCAGTGAAGAGCAAATTCCCAGCACTTGTCGAAAAACAGGATTGTCTTGCCAGATTCCTTTAATAAATATTTGTTTCGGAGTATCAGCCATATTATTGTTTCCTTTTTTCGTAAGATTCTTTGAATTGTGTCAAATTTTCATTGAGCATATTCATCAATGCCACACTGGTTTGGGAAGCACCGGTAATGGCATCCACCACATTGCTTTTGTCAGCATTGGGAGTGGAGCCGATAATGAGTTTCTGTTCAGCATTCCACTTAATCGGTAATTCCTTAAACTGGTCTGTGAACCATTGTTCTTCAATTCTGGCGCCCAGGCCGGGGGTTTCTTTTTGATCCAGAATTTTCAGGTTGATGATCTTATTCAGATTTTCATCCATGACAATAATGCCGGAGATCGGTTCCCAAAATCCCAGGCCGTGAAAAACAAAACCGATATTATCATTGTCCTTATGTTGGAATAATTCCACCCTGGTATCGCCCACTTTTATGGAATCAATGATAATGTTATTCTGAATGGCTTTTTCATAATCCGATGGTGACTCACCTTCAATATCGAGTAAGAAGGCTCTGGAAATTATTCTGTTTTTATGCAGGGCTTCATTTTTTTCCAGCATTGGCAAGGTCATGTAATGAACCGCGGAAATCGCCACGCCAAAGACCAGTGAGATCAGAATAATAAATAAAAGAATGTATTTTGGGTCTTTTTTATTCATGATCAGGCTCCTTTCTTGCTGGCTTTGGCCCGCTTGATCCAGAGGTCAAAAGAAGGGGCAAACATATTGCCGATCAAAATAGCGAACCCGACACCGCCGGCAAAGATCGCTTTGTAACGAAAAAAGACGATCAGCCCGCCGATCAATATACCATAGAGCCATTGTGACAATTGTTGTTTGGGTGCGGAAATCGGATCAGTTACCATGAAAACCGCTGCAAATAAAAAACCGCCTGAGAGCAATGTAAACAATACCGGTGGTACCTGGGAGATTCCGAAAACATTGCGAAGTAAAACATTCAGCCCGACAGCGCCAAGAATTGTTGAGAGTGTTAATTGCCATTTGGCGGTTTTGGTTGCCAGCAGATAAATGCCCGCCAAAATAATGACCAGGGCGCAAACTTCCCCGGCGGAACCGGCTGCCAGTGACATTTTCGTGCCTTCCGCTTCAAATACACCGTTGATATTACCAAAAAGCAATTGCTTCAGATCAGTAACAAACCCATAATCCCGGCGCGCCCACATAGGCGTGGCAGCGGTAATGGCATCGGTTTTTGACAAGTCCGCTTGCTGCAGATAAGCCGGTAAGGATTTTAAGGATTCAAAACTCCAGTGTTTAAAGCCACCGGGAATTCCCTGAAAAGCCGGCACAAAGCGCGACGTAAGTTCCTGGGGAAAACTAACATAAACAAATGCGCGACCGACAATCGCCGGATTGAATACATTTTTGCCAAAGCCGCCAAAAACTTCTTTGGCAAACAAAATAGCCACTACCGCACCTACCGCAGCGATCCAAAAGGGTACGGTGGGGGGCAAGGACAATCCGTATAAAAGAGCAGTCACATAGACCGCCTGGGAAATCTTACCTTTTCTATTTGAACTCATGATCCATTCGGTCAGCACTGCAAAAAATGTGGATACTGCGACCACTGCCGCGACTCGCCATCCGAAAAAATAAATGGCTGTCAACAGTACCGGAATCAGGGCATAGACAACCTTCATCATCATTTTTTGCTTGAGAAATGCAGGTTTCTTCATATTACCTCTTTACTTTTTCTCGGTTGTATCAATATTTAAGGGAACATACAGGCCGCAACGGCCGGTGAGGGCGGTCAGAATCGGGATAATACCCAACATTCCCCAAACCGATTTATAATAAAACCCGACTGCAATGGCAGCCAGGCCGATTACAATCCGGATTATTTTATCGATTTCACCAATGTTAGATTTCAATTCCTCTCCCTCGTTTTGTTTCCTATAAAAAATAATGATCATGGAGTAGACAATCAAACCAAATATTATTTTTTTGAGAATCCATATTTTTATTGAGCGCCTTCAGAGTTTTGTGACTGTTCATTATTTTTCCGTAGCTCTGCACCTACTGTTAATTAAACAGGGCCGGTGTTTATTTTTTCAAAATTCTGTAGTCACCCTGCCTTGTTAGTATATCACCGTCAAAATAATTGAGAATCGGTAAAATATATCGTCGGGAAGTGTTTAGTAAATTTTTTAATTCTGAAACAGTTGCCCGGCTGTTTTTTGTTAAATATTTTCTGAATAAATCTCCGGCTCGCGTTAACTGGTCAGTATGAATAAGGTAACCCTTTTGCAAAACAATAATTTGTTCGTAGGCTTTCATGTAGTTAATCAGTTCCTGGAGTTCAGATTTTTCAATCGGGGTAGTATTTTGTAGTTGCGTATAATTCTGAAGTTTATAACCTGTTTTTAATAATGTTTTTTTAATTAGGAGTGTCGCATTTGTTTCTTTAAAATTATCATTGTTGTTATCGGATATTAATAGAAAATCATCTTTTTGATCCAGGGTTCTTTCATTAATCAGTAAGGTCAACAGTTCATTTATTACGCCGGTGTCTATATTATATTCTTTTAATATTTCTCCCTTCTTTTTCCCATTAAATATTCCGTCGGAACGAATAATATTCAATATGTTATCCTTATGATTGAGAAAATTTTTGTAGGACAATATATATTCACCTGCAATAATAATTTTTTTATTCTGTGCTAATTTATCCAGTATTGGTTTTAATGTGGACATTGGTTTTGATAATTTGCATTTCAGGCTTTCTTTGTCCAGATATTTATAAATTTCTAAAAAGACGGGGATTATCAGTTTTAAATCATCACACAATAGTTGCTTATAGAGAGCGGCAGCCCCAGTGTTATTTTTTCTGATTTTCTGTGAATTTATATCCAATACAGTTCCGCCGCCAAGAGTAATTTTGGGCGATAGCCTTCGAATTATATATTTGTCCTGAAAACCGGCGCTGAGAGGTCTTTCCAATTCAAACTGAACAATGACATTTTCGAAGGCGGTTATTTTATTCTTGCCGATTATCCTGATTTGCGCTATATGTTCGGCAGTGTTGATATAAAACCGGACTTTCTCACCATATTTTATCCTATTGGAATTATTAACCCCGGAGAAAGCACAGGTTAGGAGTTTTGTCGGCGCCACGATGTTTCTGTCAGCTACTATCTGCCCGCGGTATAATTTTTTTTTTGATTGTAGGTTAATGGCGCATCTTTGTCCTTCTGATATTTTTTTCACTGTTATGTGCTGAGTCTGAATCGAGCGCAGAACAACCGGAAGTTTTTCCGGATAAATCAGTAGATTTTTGTTGTTCTTTTTAGATGAACCTGATACCACTGTGCCGGTAATAACTGTTCCATGCCCTTTGAGTTTAAATACTCTGTCGATGGGCATTTTAAAACCGGTCTGATTGGTAGATGCAATTATTTTAGTGGGCAATTTCAGTAGAAAATCCTTAACTGTTTCAATCTGGGTGGAATTATTTTTTGCAACTTCCAGGATCCGGCAGTTTTCCAAAAAAGTACCGGTAAAATATTTTTTGATTTCCTTTTTTCGGGATTCAATTTGATTGCTGTTCACCAAGTCGCATTTGGTCAGAATAATGGCGCCCTGTCTGATTCCCAGCAGGTTTAAAATTTGAAAATGCTCAATCGTCTGTGGCATGATGCCGTCATCAGCGGCAATGACCAGCAGAACAAAATTTATAGTTGATGCACCGGCCACCATATTTTTGATGAATTTTTCATGGCCCGGAACATCAATAAAGGCAATATGTTCATTCAGAAAAGCAAAACCCAGGTCAATGGTCAGCTTGCGTTCTTTTTCCTCTTTTAGCCGATCAGTATCCGTGCCGGTGAGATTTCTGATCAAGGTCGTTTTTCCGTGATCCACATGGCCGGCGGTACCGATGATAATTGAATTCATAGATTTTGACCTTTATGTTAAATCGTCAGCAATTTTTGGTCAGGTTAAATTATGCCAACATAGATTTAAATACAATGATTAATGGTCTCAATCGCTTTTATTATTGTTTTGAACAGATACGGTTTCATATATCCGTCTGAATTGATCCTTCTATAAACAGGTATAGCTTTTGCTGATTTGTATCTCCTTAAATTGGAAAGGATAATATTAAGTGGATATATTTATCATTACCCACCACAACATCATTCATGATTCGGAAAATAATTCCGCTATCAGTAGTATTCTTTACAAAAAAGAGGCTTTCAATGGATGATTCATCACATATTCTAATTGTTGATGACAGTATGATCAATATTTTTCATATTGGAAAAATATTAAAAAACGCCGGTTACCAGGTCTCATCGGTACAGATGGGAAATGATGCACTGAAATACGTCGCCGCGCAAAGACCTGATTTGATTCTTCTGGATATTATGATGCCGGATATGAATGGTTACGAAGTATGCCGCCGTTTAAAGGAAAGTGAGTATAGTGAAATTCCGGTCATTTTCGTGACTGCAAAAACTGACGAAAAGGATATAAATACCGGTTATAAAGTGGGGGGCGAAGATTATATCAGGAAGCCGATTTTGAAACAGGAGTTGCTTGCCAGGGTTAAGGTGATACTGGAACGGTACCATTCCACCCGGCGATATCATGATTTGAATGCGGATTTGGAGAAAATTATCACTAACCGTACCCGGGAATTAGACCTGCTTTTTAAAATTGTTAAATTGGTCACCCAAAAGGAAAAGATCGATGAGTTTTGCCAAAAACTGATCAATATTATTGAAAATAATTTCAGGAATGGTGCTTTTGGGATATGCCTGGAATATAATCACCGGCTTTTTGAATCAAACTTATTTGACAATGATGAAATTATTGTTGTTCGCCAATTCAGGCTGGATACCGGTATAAGTGTAAAATTACAGATCAGCGGGAAAAATGTCACTGATGTGACTATCGAAGAAATTGAGAATTTCACGGATTTGCTGATTGTTGAACTCAAGCATATCCTGGACTATAAAGAGATCATCAAGATAGAAAATGAAAACAAGGCCTTTTTTAAATCGGTACTCAATGGTACACCTGATGGGATTGTGGTTTTAAATAATCGAAAACGTGTCATTCGATATAATCCCGCCTTCATTGAATTGTTCAATCTGAATGAACAGGATTTGATGGGCAGAAATATTAACAAAATAATCGACCTGAAAAATGCCAGATTCACCGGGACAGATATTTTTGCTGCAATAAACCAAAATGGGAAGGTTTATTTTGAATTGTCAAAGCAAGATCATAAAGACCTGACTGTAAACTGTTCGATTACCGGCGCGCCCCTGATCATAGACGGGAAGAAAAACGGGTATCTGTTGGTTTGCAAGGACATCAGCAGACGGATGGAGATCGAAGCAAAACTCATGTCTGTCAATAAGATGGAAGCCATCGGGCAGCTGGCGTCGGGAATTGCCCATGAGATCAACAGTCCAACCCAATTTATACGCAATAATGTGGAGTTTATCAATGAATCCACCCAGAATCTGATTGAATTTTCAAAGAAAATAAATAAGCTTCTGAGGGATGAGGCCGCCGACCTGAATCAATTTCAAAAAGAGTTGATCAATGACATCGAAGAATTGGATTTGGATTTTATTAATGAAGAAACAGCGGCGGCTGTCAGGGAATCCCTGGAAGGAATCGACAGGATCACCAAAATAGTGAATGCCATGAGAACTTTTTCCCATCCCGGCAATGAAAAGAAAAGTGAAGTGGATATCAATGAAATTATTAATAAAGCGATCATTGTTTCCAGGAATGAGTGGAAATATGATGCGAAAATAGAAACCGATTTACAACTGGATAGCCTGGTGCCGGTTTACCGGGATAAACTGAGCCAGGCGGTTTTGAACCTTATCATTAATGCCGCTCATGCTATCCAGGAACAGGGATATGAGGATTTGGGAATTATCAAGATACGAACCTTCCGGAAAGATAGTGATACCGCGGAAATACAGGTTGAAGATAATGGCTGTGGTATTGATGAATCCATCCGGGAAAAGATATTTGAGCCCTTTTTTACAACGAAAGAAGTGGGCAAGGGAACAGGGCAGGGATTGTCGGTTCTCTATAATATAATTGTTAAAAATCATGATGGACGGATCTCTTTTAAAAGCGCACCCGGTAAAGGGACTACTTTTTATGTTTGTCTGCCAATTAATAAGTCTGAAGATATCGAAAATTAAACCGATAAATTGGTTATGCTGCGACATGGTTGAAAAATAACGCAAACGAGGAAAATAAATGGAGTCAATCAAAAATATCGTATTTATTGATGATGAAAAAAAAGTTTTAAAGAGTTTAAAGAGGGTTTTCAATCCGATGCGGAAAAAGTGGAATGTTTCACTTTTTAATTCTCCCCACGAAGCGCTTGAAGAGATCAGTAATGGCGCGGTGGATGTGGTTTTTACAGATTTAAAAATGCCGGGAATGAACGGGCTGGAATTATTACAAAAAGTAAAAGATATCTCTCCTTCCACTTTGAGGATTTTGTTATCCGGCCAGGCTGATGAAGAGGCCAATCAAAAATCAGTGAACATCGTTCATCAATATTTGCAAAAACCCTGTGAACTGGATACCATTAAAGAGGTTATCACCAGGGCCGACCGGCTGCAGCTGCTGATGGAAAATGATAATCTTTCCCAGATTATTTCCCAGGTGGATTCATTACCCAGTTTGCCCACAATCTATAATGAGATCAAGGCGAAGATCGATCTGCCGGAAACTTCGGCCCATCAAATTGGTGAAATCGTATCCAGGGATATCGCCATGAGCGCCAAGATGCTTCAACTGGTAAACTCGTCTTTCTTCGGACTGCGGACAACGATCACCAATCCCATTGATGCTGTTTTAATGCTTGGGTTGAATACGGTAAAATCCCTGGTTTTATCAATTAAGATATTTAAAAAATTATCGGCCAGTGTCGATGCAAAAGTTGCCAATGCACTGTGGAACCATAGTTTAACTGTGGGAACCAATAATAAAAAAATCGCGGAATATGAAGGTATTACCAAAAAACTGCAATATGATTATTTTTCGGCCGGCATGTTTTTGGATTTGGGAAAGCTCTTTTTTCTGGCCTATTTTCCAAGAGAGTATAACCTGGTGCTCATGCTTAAAAAAGAAAAAAATATATCGGAATTCAAAGCGGAAAAAGAGATCTTTGGCTCTACCAACCATCATGTGGGGGCATATTTGATGACCATATGGGGATTGCCGGGATCACTGGTATTTCCCTGTGCCTTTAACCAGGAATATGAAGTCCATATTGAAGATGAATATAACGCTATAATGTCGCTCTATTTTGCCAATTTGTTTGCATCGGAAAATTATAATCTGGACGAGGAGTTTAAAAAAATCAATAGCCCGGAGTTGCGGGAAAAAGTACTGGCATGGGAAAAATTATGTGCTGAACAAATATCAGGATTTGATTATGAATAAAAAAATACTGTTCGTCGATGATGATATTAATGTTTTGAATGGATATAAACGTACCTACCGGAAAAAATATGACATAACCACTGCTATCGGTGGCGAAGAAGGACTTCGGAAAATTAAACAGGCCCGGGAGGATTTTGCTGTTATTGTTTCCGATATGATAATGCCGGAAATGAATGGTATCGAATTTTTGACCGGGGCCAAAGCTCTGGCGCCCGATTCCATACGGATCATATTGACCGGGAATGCGGACCTTGGTGCTGCAATTGATGCCGCCGGCAAAGGCAGTATTTTCAGGTTTCTGACAAAGCCCTGTAAACAGGAGGTTTTTGTTAAAGCCATCAATGAAGCGATTGAAGTTCACCGCACGATAAAGGTCAAACAAGCATAACCGGTAATAAACTGACATTAAAGTGGTAATTTTTGATGGGATTTACCGGGCATGTGCCGGGCTGAAAAAAATACCGGCGGTATAAAAATTATAGGCGACAATTCCAATTGTCGCCTATAGTTTTTAGCCCCAAAATTTTTCACATAGCGCCGGATTTATTAATCCAGGTATTGTTTACCCTGTTCTAAAAAATCCGCTTCCGTAATCGCGCCGACCCATTTATGTCGAATGATGCCATCGGGATCAATTAAAAAAGTCGTTGGAATACCACTGACATCACCATAACTGTTTACCAGTGGTTGAATCTTATCCTGCTCAACAAAGAGAATCGGATAATTCATATTATTTTCTTCCACAAAGGGTTTGATCTTGCTCAAATCTTCCCTGAAACCTGAGACGCCAAGAATGACAAGTCCCTGGTCTTTATATTTGTCATACATTTCGATGAAATCGGGAATTTCCACACGGCAGGGTGGACACCAGGTGGCCCAGAAATTCAGTAGAATAACTTTGTCTTCATAGGTATCCAGCGTGACTTCATTACCTTCGAGATCGACTAAGTTAAAATCAGCGGCTTTGCTGCCGATGGCGCCGGGGGCTTTTTGGGTTTCAACTTCTTTTTGGACGGCAGACTGTGATTTTTGGGTTTCTTTATCAGCCTGGCCTTGCTCTTCTTTTGAACAGGATACCGCTACTATCAGCATTGACAGCAGGGCAATTATTAAAATTGATTGCTTTCTTAACATGAATTCTCCCTTTGTTAATTGTTTAGTGTTGTGTGCATTTTTTTGATGAAAACATCCGGTTTCACAAATCCCAGTGTTCTTTGCTTAACCATCTCTTCACCCTGATCATTGATAAAGACAATTGTAGGAACGCCTTTAACATCATATTGATCTTTAAGCTCTTTGATTTTTCCTTTGGCACCGCCGGTCAGATCAACTTTGATCAGATCGAATTCCCCGGACAATGTAATGATATCTTTATCGGTGAAAGTAAATTTATCCAGTTCCTTACAAGGTATACACCAATCTGCGTAAAAATCAATAATCACCGGTCGGTCATTATTGATGGCGGTGGTATAATAATCATCTGAATAGTGCTGCCAGGCCATTCTTTCAGTAGTGACCGTATTGTCCGTTTTTGCCAGATATCCGGCGGCGAAAATTGCCAGGATTGCCAGGGATTTTTTAAAATAGGAAAATACTCTTGAAGAATCGCCGGCTTTGTTGAATATTAGCAGATAGATACCGGAAATGGCCAGGAATAGCGGCAGTAAAATCGTGAAAATATTATCGGGAATAATGGGATTCAGAAAGTAGAGCGCCATGCCGAGGAGGATTAACCCAAATATGGTTCTGACACCCACCATCCAGTCGCCGGCCTGGGGAAGGTTGGAAATTTTCCCGCTAAAAAAGGCCAGGAATATGAAAGGAATTCCCAGTCCTACGGATAATGTAAAAAACATTGAAAAGCCGATAAATGGATTACCGGTGGCAGCCACATAGGTCAGCAACCCGATAACAAAAGGGCCGATACAGGGCGCGGCTACGATTCCCATAGTCATACCCATCAGTAGGGCGCCAAAATAGCCGGTTTTTGCGCCGCCGCCGAGATTGGTTAAAAAGGAGGGTAATCCGAATTCGTAAAGGCCGAACATGCTTAAGGCCAGGGCAACAAGAACAGCCGCGATGAAGATCAGCACAAAAGGATTGGTCATAAAGGAACCCAGTAAGCCGCCGGACATGGCTGCTATCGTTCCGATGGTGGAATTAATAATAGCCATTCCCAGGACATAGATCAGGGCCAGAACAATGGTCTTGCCCTTGCTGTTAGAGGCCTGACCGCCAAAATAACTCATGGTGATGGGGATCAGTGGATAAACACAGGGGGTGAGCACCAATCCCAGCCCGCCCAGTAATATTAGTAAGTATGTGAGAATGATCCCTTTTTGACTAAAAGATTCCGCCACATTGAAACTGTCAGCGTTTTTGTTATTATCAATTTCTGCTGCAGGCTGTTCCGGTTCTGTTTTCAGATCAGCAAATATTCCGTCATTGATTGATTTTATTTTAGCGGGATCATCGACAATATTGATCTCTTGTTCGATTGATGCGCTCTCCGGGGGCAGACAGGAGGTATTATTGCAGCCCTGGTATTTCATCTGACCTTTCAGCACAACCGGCGCGCTGGCATCATCGGCGATTTTGCCGTTGACATAAATAATGATGTCACCGTCATAAAGTGCGAAGGGTTCATCAGATATACTGAGTTCAACCAAATCATGTTCGGGGTAAATAATATCGGTGATGTCATAATTGTCAGATGCTTCGAAAGTAACAGTGGTGGGAATACTAAATTCATCCAGGGGTTGCCATGAATTGATATGCCACGGATCCTTGATATGAACCAGTACAGCGGCAGAAAATTCACTGCCTTTCATAACTGCATCGGTGGATAATGCTGTTTCTACATCGAGAATACTTTCAAATTGTCCAAAAAGTCCATCTGAGAGTAGCAGAGTCAAGGTGATAATAAATGCAATTTTTCTCAAAACATATTCCTCAATTTTCTTATAATTCTAGTTTTAACTGCTGCTTTGATAGCCATTGCAACGGGTGGTTACAAATTATCTATAATTTAATGATTGCGGTGGGTTTGGATTGCTCGGCAATGGATATTTTGAATTTATGAGCGTTTTTTACTCTGAAATCTTCAAAAAGTTTAATGACCAGGTCACGATGATTATTTTCTTCGCTCAGGTGCGCCAGGATCAGGTGTTTCATAGTGCCGTTTTGTTTGAGCTGCTGAAAAAGTTCCAGAGATTCCTCGTTCGACAAGTGGCCGTCACGGCTTTTGATACGCATCTGGACCTTCAGTGGGTAGGGCCCGGTTTTCAGCAGTACTGGATCGTGGTTGGATTCCAAAAAGACCAGGTTGAAATCATATTCCCTTAACTGGTAGATGACCGATTGCAGAGGCTTGCCAATATCAGTCAGATGGGCGATATTTTTGCCATTACCGGAAATAATAAATCCCACCGGGTCAGTGGCATCGTGGGGAATGTGAAAGGATTTCAGTTGAATATCACCGATTTGGAGGGTATCGCCGGCAGTAAAGTGCTTCACTATAATTTTTTTCAGAACATTTTCCGGTAAGACCGACTGGGTCAGACGTGTCATGTAGACGGGAATTTTAAATTTCCGGGCAAAAACGCCAATGCCTCGGTAATGGTCGCCATGGTCATGGGTGAGTACAATGGCCCGAATTACCTCAGGATGCAGTTTGATCTCCTGCATCCTGCGACATATTTCTTTATTACTGAAGCCCTGATCGATCAGGAGGGCGGTTTTTCCGGATTCGATATAAGTGGCATTGCCCTTGCTGCCACTGCCTAAATTACAAAAAATCATTTGCCGGTCCGGCCTCGTTCTGTCATGGGAATATTGGAGGCGCAAAGGGGACAATTTTCCGGTTTGTAAGTGGGAATATCATATCTGACCAGTGTTTCATAGTCAATGCCAAAATCGATTTTATCACCGGAGCGGTCGATCAGTGTCCCAACGCCCATCACTTTGCCGCTGTATTCGGCCACCAGGTCCAGTAATTCATAAATCGACCCGCCTGTGGTTACGACATCGTCAACAACCAGGACGCGGTCGCCTTTTTCAATGTGAAATCCCCGGCGAAGGACTAATTTTCCGTCGACTCTTTCAGCGAAAATGCTCTTGACTGATAATTCACGGCCTACTTCATGACTGATAATAATACCACCGGTGGCCGCGCCTAAGATCACATGAGGTTTTTTATTTTCGAATTTCAGTGCCATTTCTTTGCATAATTTTTCTGTCAATCGCGGGTATTGCAGGAGTTTGAATTTTTCTACATATGTATCGCTATGCAGTCCTGATGTCAAAAGGAAATGACCTTTCAGCACAGCGCCACATTCCTGAAAAAGTTCGTCAAATTGTTCTTTTTTCATGATTTAGTCCTTTATTTTGAAAAGTTCGCTATATTTTTTGGCGGCATTTTTAACATTGTCTGGAAATTCACCCTCCGGGGCAAAGATAATTCCGCGGGAGACATTGATCAGTCCGGCGCCATTTTTTTTGCAGGCTTCCACAGCGGTATCGACTGCGCCGCCCTGGCTGCCGACACCGGGAATTAAAAAGGGCAGTCCGGGGAATTGTTCACGGACATCCAGTAATTGTTGCGGTTTGGTAGCGCCCATGACCATACCAACATTGCCTTTTTTATTGAGTGAATCACAAATTTCTGCGGTTTTTATGTAGAGCGGCTTGCTGTCTCCGTGATCCTGAAGTTCTCGTCCCGACGGATTGGAGGTCACACAGAGCACAAAACAACCTTTGCTGTCATCTTCGATAAAAGGTAAAATACTCTCGGAACCCAGGTAGGGACTCAAGGTAATGCAGTCAAAATTGAGAGTTTCTGTCAGCGCTTTGGCGTAAAACCGGGAACTGTTGCCAATGTCACCGCGTTTGGCATCGCCCAGCAGAATGATATCTTCCGGCACCAGCGCCAATAAGTTTTCCAGAATTTTCCAGCCCTGCCATCCCCAAACTTCAAAAAAGGCCAGGTTGAATTTATAGGCCGGTGTAAAATCTTTTGTAGCCTCAATAACTTCCTTACAGAAATTAAAAACTCCCTCAACGTTTTGTTCAAATTTGTCAGGGAGTTTTGCCGGGTCAGGATCAATACCAACACAGAGGTAAGTATTTTTCCTCTCTAAACTTTCGTTCAATTTCGTAATGTAATTCATTGTGAAATAATTCCTCTTTTTTTCAGTGCCAAATTTAAATCAATCGAAACTTTTTACAAAATTATAAATTTTATTTGGTTATCCCACCAGCATTGCTACTTTTTTATATTTAATCGAAACCAGTTGAAATCCTAAGCCGGTGAATATAAATTATCACAATACGATAAATATTAATAGTCTGTGAGCGGAAATCCTGAATATACGGGAGCATCCACCACAAACATGGTAGTGTCAAAAGTTTTATGAAAAAATGAATGAATCAGGTTAGATAGTGAACTCCGTAACTTTTTGACTGACTTGATCTTGAGCTATCCTGAGGGCTCCGCTCAAGTCAGTCAAAAAGGGGAGAGAAAAAAAATGAATAAAATATGCTCTTTTATATTAATTTCACAACCCCCTTGTTCCTCCCGATGCATCGGGAGGACACGACAGAGCAACTGGTTGTTTAATAATAGTTTGCTAATTCGAAGTTACGACTAAAATCAAACAAGTTCTCCCTTTGAAAGGTTATCAATCCGGCTCTGACGGGGAGATGAAAAAGGGTTTGAAATTAATGTTCAGAGCAAAAATTTTTGACTCTACCACAAACAAACGAAGGAGAAAAGAGATGAATAAATCAAAAAAACGAATCCATATAATTGCAGCCGCAGGTATTATCCTGGCCGGAATCCTGATCGTGAATTGTGCTAAAATCAAACAGAATAAAATAGATGACCGGATCTTGTCGGTGGAACAGGGACTCAGGCCGGCGATGTATGCAGCAGGGAAACCTGTTCCGGCCATGAATATCAATGAGCGCATGGCTCATCATAAGGTGCATGGCCTGAGCGTGGCGGTGATCCATAAGGGAAAAGTCGAATGGGAAAAAGGCTACGGTGTGGTTGCAGCGGAGAGCCAGGATTCCGTGACTTCCGAAACCCTGTTTCAGGCAGCGTCAATCAGCAAGCCGGTTGCCGCGCTGGCAGCTCTGCACCTGGTGGAGCGGGGGGAACTGGATATGGACATACCGGTGAATCAGCAACTTCGCTCCTGGAAAGTGCCGGAAAATGAGTTTACTAAAGAAGAAAAAGTTACCTTGCGCCGGCTATTAAATCACACCGCCGGACTGACCGTACATGGTTTTCCCGGCTATCATACTGAGGCGGAACAGCCTGCCGTGGTGGCTATTCTGGATGGCGAGAGCCCGTGCAATACTTCCCCGGTTCGAGTGGACAAAGTTCCAGGAACCGGGTGGCGCTATTCCGGTGGCGGATATACAGTGGCGCAATTGCTGATGACCGATATTCTGAACCAGCCCTTTGCGGAATTTATGAAATCGAAGATACTGCTGCCGGCGGGTATGCGTGGCAGTACCTTTGAACAACCGCTGCCTCCGGAAAAAGCGAATAATGCCGCCGCAGGACATCGAAGCGATGGCAATATTATTTCCGGCAAATGGCATGTTTACCCGGAACTGACAGCCGCCGGACTCTGGTCCACTGCCGGTGATCTGTGCCGTTTTGCTGTAGCGGTGCAAAAGGCCGCGGCCGGAGATTCTGAATTGCTGACGCAAAAAACCGCCCTGGAAATGCTGACTCCCGGTCATGGCAATTGGGGACTTGGGCCTGCTATTGCCGGTGCTGGAAAAAACAGGGCTTTCAGTCATGGTGGCGGTAATATGGGATACCGCTGTCAACTTTATGCTTTTGTGGAAAACGGACAGGGCGCGGCTGTGATGACCAACTCGAACCATGGTTCAGACCTGGCGGCGGAAATTTTACGGGGGATTGCTTCGGTATACGATTGGCCTGCTTACCGCGCTCAACCGGTAACGGTCATTGATCTGCCCGAAGACAGCCTGACGCAATTTACCGGCGATTTCCGGTATGATCCTCAGCCGCAGTTGTCCTTTATGGTGACCTTGAATAATGGCCGTCTGCTCATTTCCTCGCCACCTGTAGGTGAGTTAAACCTGGTTCCGGTTTCGCGAACAGAATTTGTGGAATTGAATAACGGATACCGGGTTTCTTTCATAGCCAATGACAAGGGGAAATACAATCGCATGAAAGCGGTACCTTTCGACGCCTCCATGGAACTTTTGTTTACACGAAAGGAAGTATTGGAAGAGTAAGCAATCTCTTATTCGCAATGGCCTGCTCTGTGACGGGTGCTGATGATGCATTTTAAAGAGGATCTCCGCTGATATGAAAAATTTAAAGATCGGAACCGCGGAGACCGCAAAGAGCGAAGAGAAATCAAAAAAAATATTAATAAGAAAAGATATGGATTTTTAATGTAGCAGCATACAAGAGAAAAAGTAGTACCGTAAAAATAAAGATCAGAACCAGCGAACTTTTACTGCGGATAAATTTAAAATTACAAATAAAAAACCTCTGCGTCCTCAGCGCCCTCTGCGGTTGAAAAAAAGAATGAAAAAAATATAAAGATATGAACTGCAGAGGTCGCAAAGTTCGCAGAGAAATAATAAAATAAAAAAGAAAATTTCAGTGGTTAAAAAAAGGAGTATTTATGGAGATCAATGAAATCACAAAAACAATTATTGGCTGTGCCATAAAAGTTCATCGCACATTAGGACCGGGATTTTTAGAATCTGTTTACCAGGCGGCGCTCGCTTATGAAATGAGAAAAGCAGGATTGCAATTTGAATCAGAAAAAGAAATGCCGGTTCCTTATGAAGATATTGTTTTGGATATTGGTTTTCGGTGTGATTTTTTTGTAGAAAATGAAGTGATTGTGGAAACAAAAGCAGTGAAGGAATTTGCGCCAATTGATAGCGCGCAGTTATTGAATTATCTGAATATAAAGAATTTACAGGTTGGATTGTTGATCAATTTTAATGTGTTGAAATTAACTGACGGAATTAAACGGATGGTCAATAATTTTGAAGAATGAATGATCATTGAACCGCAGGAATTGTAAAAAACACAGAAGAATAAAAAATATCTAAATAAAAACCTCTGCGTCTTCAGCGCCCTCTGCGGTAAGAAAGAAATTAAAAAATAAAAACCGCGGAGACCGCAAAGAGCGCAGAGGAAGAAATTATAAATATAAAGAGTTCTGAAATCTTAGTATTTGAGCGGCTAAAAAAAAAGAATAATCACAATTGTAAAAAAACGCAGAAGAAAAAAGATAATAAAAACCTCTGCGTCTTCAGCGCCCTCTGCGGTAAGAAAGAAATTAAAAAATAAAAACCGCGGAGACCGCAAAGAGCGCAGAGGAAGAAATTATAAATATAAAGAGTTCTGAAATCTTAGTATTTGAGCGGTTAAGAAAAAAGAATACCCACAAAAAATTGAACCGCAGGAATTGTAAAAAATGTAGAAGAATAAAAAATATATAACTAAAATTCGCTGCGTTTTCAGCGCCCTCTGCGGTTAGTAAGAAATGCAAAAATATGAACCGCAGAGATCGCAAAGAACGCAGAGTAAGAATAATGAAATAAGAAAATTTTTGTGGTTTCAGCAACCTTCAATATTAATCCGTTGGAATTCTATGAAAATTCAAATAAATAAAATAATTAACGGTTTTAACCGTTTCTATAATTTATATAGGACAGGTATGGCATGAAATATATTGGCAGTTAGATATTATTCTGGTTCATTCCAACCTGATCGAATTCAACCATCTCAGAATAATTCCCCTGAAATCGAGAGAATTAAAAATTAAAAAACATCGTTGTCCGACCTTGAATTACCTAAGGATAGTCAATATATTGAATGCATACCTTGAATTATAATATATAGTCGGAGGACCTATGTCAATTCTCAGCAAAATTCAGAATTTATTGGACAAAAACTCGGTGAAATATACGATCATTATTCATTCACCGGCATTTACAGCCCAGGAAATTGCCGCTTCCTCATTTATTTCGGGGAAGGAACTGGCGAAGAGTGTTATACTGAATATCAATGGCGATATTGTGATGGCGGTATTACCGGCTGCCAGACGATTGGATTTCCAGCAGTTGAAAAAATATTTTGAAACCGATGAAATATCCCTGGCGTCAGAATCGGAATTTCACAATATATTCCCGGAATGTAAAACCGGCGCTATGCCGCCCTTTGGCAATCTCTACGATATAAAGACCTATGTTTGCAAAGGATTTGAACGGCAGAAATATATCACTTTTAATGCCGGCAATCACCGGGAACTGGTGCGTATGAAATATGCCTGTTATAAAAAATTAGTAGAACCTGTGCCGGTGGAAATGACCATTGAATAAAGACTAAACCATTCGGCTTCTTTTGTTCAGATATTCCACCAATCCCAAATCCAGAGTGCGGTCGGTAGTCATAAATTTATAATCAATGTGATTGTTGAGGCATTTGTTTTTGATCTCATCAATAAAGTTGCTGACAGAGGCCCGATACTCTTTACGAATATGTTGGGACTCGGTAATCAGCGTGTTTTTATTCTCCAGGTCAACAAATTTGGTTTGGCGGTCAAAATTAAATTCCAGTTCATTTTTGTCCAACACCTGGAAAACAATTACCTCATGGCCCAAATAGCGAAAATGTTTGAGTGCCGACAAAATTTCATCAGTATCATCAAAAAGGTCTGAGATTAATATGATCAACCCGGTTTTGTTGATCTTTTCCGCCATTTGATGGAGCAGGGGGGAGATACTGGTTTCACCTTCACAACGGGCATTGTGAATATTTTTTAGGATCAGGTCCAGGTGACTGCGTTTTGCCACCGGCGGAATGTAAGTGCTGATTTTATTATCTAAAAGCGTGAGGCTGGTGGCGTCCTGCTGTTTCAGCATCAGGTAGGCCAGGGAGGCGGCTAAATAAGAGGCATATTGAAATTTTGAGATACTTCCCGACTGATAATTCATGGAGCCGCTTTTATCCAGTAAAATGTAGGATTTCAAATTGGTCTCTTCTTCATATTCTTTGACATAGTAACGGTCGGTTTTGGCAAAAAGCTTCCAGTCGATATTCTTCACTTCATCGCCCTGGTTGTAGGGCTTGTGTTCGGCAAATTCCACAGAGAAACCGTGATAAGGGCTTTTGTGCAGTCCCACAATAAAGCCTTCCACGGCAAATTTTGCGATCAGTTGGAGATTATCCAGTTTGGAGAGGACTTCCGGCTGTAAATATTTCAGGTATTCTCGGTTACTCAAGTTTTATTTCGCCTTTACTTCCTTGATGAGTTGTTCGATGACATCATCGGATTTAATATTTTCCGCTTCCGCGCTGAAATTTGTCAGGATTCGATGGCGCAGCACCGGTTTGGCGACATTTTCCACATCATGAATTTCCGGTGCCGGCCG
Organism: uncultured bacterium; assembly: GCA_964498725.1. GTDB lineage: Bacteria > Fidelibacterota > UBA2242 > UBA2242 > JAFGTP01 > JAFGTP01. Next base: position 25,084 of record CAZCHS010000027.1, read on the forward strand.
GCCGCTCAGCACGGCATTGGCTTTGGCGGCTAATACCAGATATTGCGAAGCCCGCGGGCCGGCGCCCCAATTGATCCATTTATTGATAAAATCAGGCGCTGTTTTTCCGGGCCGTGTATTGGTGGATAAATTAACGGCAAACTCAATCACATTATCAGACACCGGTACTCGTCTGATCAACTGCTGAAAGGCGATGATCTCTTCACGGGTTAGAATGATATTCGGCTGTTGAATTTTACTGCCGGTAGTACTTTTTACGATTTGTATTTCTTCATCAAAGGTTGGATAGTCGATTTTCAAACTATACATAAATCTGTCAAGTTGGGCTTCGGGAAGGGGATAGGTTCCTTCCTGCTCAATGGGGTTTTGTGTGGCCAATACAAAAAAGGGTTCTTCCAGGATGTAATTTTTCCCGTTAGCGGTAATTTTATGTTCCTGCATGGCTTCCAGTAAGGCCGACTGGGTCTTTGGCGGAGTTCTGTTAATTTCATCGGCCAGAATGATGTTGCCGAAAACCGGGCCTTTGTAAAAGGTAAAGCGCCGTTTTCCGGTTGTTTTGTCCTCTTCAAGAACTTCCGTGCCGGTAATATCTGACGGCATCAGGTCAGGGGTAAACTGGATCCGTTTAAATTGTAAATCCAGTAGTTTCGCCAGGGTTTGGATCATCAGTGTTTTCGCCAGGCCGGGAACGCCGATCAGCAGGCAGTGTCCCTGGCAGAGTTGAGCGGTAAACAGATGGTTGATTATCTGCTGTTGTCCGATAATAACTTTGCCGATTTCATCCAGCAGCAGTTTGTGTTTATCATGTAGATTTTTGACCAATTGGGTGTCGTTGATTTTATTCATTCTTTCCTCATTTTTATCGTGGTAATCTATCGAATAAATACCATAACAAGCAAGTAAGCATTGAAATAATCATTTAAAGATAAAATTCAATATTTGTTTGAGAGGTATCGTGTCAAAGAAATATTACATTCTATATTAAAATATGAAATTTTGTTAATTTTCCGGTTCCACCAGGTATCCTTTGGTCAGCAGATCGCCAATTAAGAAGGGTAGATAAGCCAGGGAAAACATGAAAATAGCCATGAATTCCAGGGGAATGATATAAAGCGGCCAGGGCCCGAAAAAATCCAGAATCGATGAGGTTTCCGGTTTATGGGCCAGAAACATATAGTTGGAGTCCAGGATAAAATTTAAAACACCCACAAAAAATGCAAAGACATTTGTGATCACAAAGGCATGGTAAATGGATTTGAAGTTGGGCCGAAAGTTCATGATAAAGGTTGCGAAAATTATGGAACCGAAAAAGAGACCGTGGGATATAAAAAATTGGAAAAACCGGTAATGGGGAAATCCGAATTCCGATAAGTTCGGTTGCAGCATTGCCTGAAAGGCTCCCGCCGTGCCCCAAAAATATAAGAATTCATATAATCTGCGGTCTTTTTTTAATAACATCAGGGCCGACAAAAGAATTCCCATACCGCACAGGTGTAAAGGCAGTGATGTTGAAACCATCCATCTGCCATGATAGATACGCCACAGGGAAAGTGAGGCTTCCTGCACAATCAGGGCAATGGCCAGAAAATAGCGTGTAAAATCATTTAGTTTTCGCGACTGTATACGCTTCAGGAAAAAGACCATTAAAAAGGTCAGCAAAAAGACACTGAACAGGCCATAATAGTGATGGGTTGAAAAAATACGAAATTCATGACCACTTAGATGCCCCGCAAAAAAATCTTTCATTAATGCCTCTTGATTTTTAGAAATCTAAAAATAATTAATTATTTTGCAAATATTTTTTCCCAATATACTGCAGGTCATGTAAAATATCTTCTCTGGCAAGATCAAATTCCTTCAAAGAATTATTATGATGATTTTTTTGGTAATTTTTGTTGGATTGCATCTTTAGATTCAGGCCTGTAAATTTTTCCAATTCTTTTTTGAAGTGCTTGTCTTCATTAATTAAATTTTTAAAAGGTACAATAAGCAGATTCTCTGTTGGAATAATTTCTTTTATATCCTCAAAATAATCATAAAATTTTTTGCTCCAGCGATATTTGGCTTTGTAATATTGTTGCTGCTCATTCTTGGTTAACAGGTCACCAATAAATTTTTTATGAAAAGAGAGAAACGACTGGATGGATTTTTCCGGTTGCCGCACCAGGTAAATAATTTTTGCATCGGGAAAGGTTTTCAGGATTGATTGTATGCGAAAAACGCCGGGATTACATTTTGCGACAAAAGTTTTTTTCCCGGTTTTGTAGAGCAGCCGCTTAATTGCGTTATGATAAAATGTTATGGAACTTTTGTCATTTCTGTGGTCATTCCACCCCATTCTGAAGCCGTAATGTGAATATTTATTATCGATCAGCAGCCAGGGGCAAAATAAGGTCAGAATTTCTGTGTCCAGGTGGTGCAGAAAAATACCTTCATCTTCTTCGGTTTCATCGATCATGATTTTATGGCCTTTTTCGCCCGATTGAATCTGTTGTAACTTGAATATCTGTAGCAGTTTCAGAACCGGATAAAAAAGATTTTGCTGAATAATGGAGGGAAAAAGGATTTCCCACGTATTAAAGGTGCAGGTCTGATTTGATGTGGCCATGATACTTTGCAAGGTACTGGTGCCGCTTCTGGGATGGCCCATAATAAAAATGGGGTCTATTATTTTGGTCTCATGACATTTTTTGAGAAAAATTTTGTCCAGTTTCATAAAAAAGAGGTTAAACAGATACAGGGGAGGAATACAGATCGTCCAAATTAAAAATCTGAGAATGCGCCGGTTTTTTAAAAACAACCAGGCGATGATGCGATATCGTTTTAATATTTTTTTCACCATAATAATTGTGTCTAACCTAAAAATTGTTGGAATTTATTTCAAATCAATAAAGTTTAAATATCGTATAAATAAGGGGTTTCCCTTTTAATGATTGTCTATCTATTAATAATTAACAGTTTACAAAAAAAACCTCAGACTAGCACCATACTTGAGTATGGTGAAAAAAAGTACCCGGCCACAAACCAGTCCGCTTCAGCGGACTTCCCGACTGTATTCCCTACCAACAACTAGTCTGTCATAAAGAAAAACCTCGGACTTCCTGCCGGAACCCGGAGCTTGTCACTGTGCTTGGCCATGCCAACGGAAAAACATCAAATTTTATTCACTTTTTAGGATACTACTAATTAATGGAAGATTGATTTTGGAATTACCAAAAATTTCTCTAATATTCATGGAGCAGTTATTTAAAAGGGAGGAATGGATGGAGCAAAAAATCAGCCTGTTATTAATTGTTGTAATGATGTTTTTATCCTGTGGCCAGAAATCATCAAGAAGTGATAAAACACTTCTGATCCGCTGTGATGATATTGGGATGTGCCACGCGGTTAATATGGCGGCGGAAAAATTGATTGCCAGGAATATCCCTTTTTCTGCATCGGTGATGGTTTGCTGCCCGTGGTTTGATGAGGCGGTGGAAATTTTAAAGGAAGCTTCCGGAGTTTCTGTCGGTGTCCATTTGACTTTAAATTCGGAATGGAAAAATTACAAATGGGGGCCGGTTCTGGGTATGGCGGAAGTGCCAGGCCTTGTGGATGAAAAGGGTTACTTCTTCCCCTCAAGAAAGAGTTTTTTCGATAATAACCCGAAAACCCGGGAAGTGGAAAAAGAATTGGAAGCGCAAATTCAGCGGGCTTTAAACAGCGGCCTGAAAATCGATTACCTGGATTACCATATGGGTACAGCTGTCAGCACACCGGAACTGAAAAAAATTGTGGAGAAATTGGCGGATAAGTATGAACTTGGCATTTCGCGCTGGTTTGGTGAAGTTGATCTGCCGGGAGTTTACAGTGTCGAACTGTCGGAAAAATTGGATTCATTAGTGACGCAACTATCGGAAATGGAATCCGGCAAGGTCAATTTACTGGTCTGTCATATCGGCGAGACAACTCCGGAAATGAATGCTATGGAAGATATGAACAGCTTTGGCCTGGAAAATATGAGTCGTCACCGTAAAGCCGAAGCCGATGCCCTTATTGCGCAGAAGTTTATGTCAGCCATTGACAATAATAATATCAAATTGATCACATACCGTGATATAATCAAAGAAAAAAGATTGAAAGATATGGTTCCGCCAGAGGAATATGCTTATTAATTTAACCAACAGAAAGGACAATCATAATGAATGAAGAAAGAGTATATGATGAAATTAAGTTATCCGAATATTATGGAGAACTAACCGGGCTTTTTAAAAGAGCTGATGAGGTTGATCCGGAATACGATTACCTCTATATGATTTCCGTTGATTCGGAAATTCTCAATCCTAAACTGGATAAGTTTGAAAAGGTCATCAAAGAGTTAAGCCAGAAATATGATATTGACGGCAATATCGATGGCCTCTATTTTGAGCCAGCTTATGGGATTGTATTTGACAACCTGGAAATTCATTTTGATCATGAAGATGAACAGGTGGCAACTGAATTTGCCGAGGAATTTTTTGACGCTATTAAATAATTCTATTGAAGCGGCAGCCGGCAGGTTGTCGCTTTGTTTAAACGTAACTA
>CAZCHS010000028.1:0-29272 GCA_964498725.1 uncultured bacterium
ATATTTTTTCTAAAAATATTTTTATAGAAGTCTAGCAATACTGTTTTTGTAATATCGCCTTTCCATGTCATATACATGATTTTATCATTTTCCAATATTTTAAATTCAATAGGCATAATTAACCCTCCCACTTTCTTTTTATATTAATCGGCATAATAAATATTTTCTTAATACTAAAAAATAAAGATAATATATGTTTTATTATTCTACCAGTATTAGTCATGTTTTTATGAATAATGCAGTTTAATGATGGATTGGCAAGCGAATAATAAAGCGCACGCCAAAGCTTTCATTGGACTCGATATACAGTTCACCGCCATGGTCTTTGGTAATAATAAAATAGGAAATTGAGAGGCCCAGGCCTGTTCCTCTTCCCTCTGATTTTGTGGTGAAAAAAGGTTCAAAAATTCTTTTTTTATCTTTTTCCGGAATGGACGGGCCATTGTTTTCCAGTTCTATGCCTATATAATCATTTTCCTGGTAAACATTAATCATGAATTGTGGTGATTTGGTGGGTTTATTTTCTTCTGCCATGGCTTCGGCGCCGTTTTTCAGAATATTCATGATCACCTGCTTGATTTTAGACTCCTGCGCATGCACCGTAGTCAGGTCTGGCTGATAGTTTTTAATGATCTTGATATTTTTAAAATCATAGTGTTTTTTCATATCATAGTCATTTTCAAGGAGTTTGATCGTGTCGTCAATGGTTTTGGCGATCTCGATTTCTTTAAATTTTGATTCGCTTTTCCGGGAGAAACTCAACATATTGGAAATGATTTCAGAGGCGTGCAGGCCGGTTTCTTTGATCAGCCGCACCATCTTAATGATTTTTCGCTCCTCCAGAAAAGCTGATATTTTTTCAAAATCGACATCGATCTCATCGGCAATTTCCTGGTTTTTGGGAGAATTTTTGGTTAGCCGGTTGAGGATGACAGAAGCATTTTGCATAATTCCGGCGATGGGATTGTTGATCTCATGGGCCATTCCGGCTGCCAATCCGCCGATGGACATCATTTTTTCATTCTGGATCATAATATCCTGCATTTTTACCCGGTCGGTAATGTCCAGATGGGTACCGGCGCAGCGAATCACTTTTCCGGTTTTGTCGTATTCTATTGCCTGGCCCTGGTCAAGAATCCAGCGCCACTCCCTGGTTTTGGTTCTCAGGCGATATTCGGAATAGTAAGAATCGCTAGTGCCGTCCAGGAACTTGTTGAGGGTTGCCAGGGCTTGCGCTTTATCTTCAGGATGGATAAGTGATTTCCAAACCGCCGTATTGCCCTGCACTTCCTCCAGGGAATAACCTAACATTTTTGCCCATTGTTCATGATATTGCACAGTATCGTCAGCCAGGTTTCTGGACCAAAACCCCAGGTTGACATTGCGCAGAATCAGATCATGCCATTTAATTCTTTCCTGCAGCGTCTTATTGATGCGGACAATGACGATAAATAAGGCGGATACCAGGGCGGTTGTGATCATTTCAAACCGGACTGAAAAAAGTATCTCCCGGTAAGTATTAAAAATATTGGTGGCCGGCAGCAAGTCCACGGCAATATATGTGGTGACAAGCAGGGGGATTAAAATAAAGGTATAGAGTAAAATTACAAAAATGATCCAGCAGAAACCCATTAAATAGTTATTTTTAATATAGGCGTTGAATATTCGATAAACCACCCATGCTACCGGCCCTGCCACGACATGCATGATCACTGTGGCGATAAAAGACCCTTCCGGTGGTGTTCCAAAAGAGGTGATAATGCTGACGCCAATCATATAGATCCAGTGGGGCAAATATATCACGCTGATCAGAAGCGGCACCTCCCGCATGTCACTGGCCCCACCGATGACATTTGGCAAATAAAATTGGATCTCACCAAGAAGCAAAGACATAAAACCAAAGGCCACCATGACCAGAAGGTTCTTCATAAGCGGGTGTTTCGTGAGACTGGATTGTTTATAGAAATTGGTCATTTAGGTTTTTCTAACTGTTTTTACTTCGTTTAATCACTTAATATCATTGCCCGGAAGATGAAACCCAATATGTCAAACAGACAAGTGATCAGACAACACCATTATTCTCAAAAGGAGTGTTGTCACAGACATTATCGGTAAATTAGCATAATAATTGAATTTTAAAAAAATTGACAGCAAAAAATTAAAGATTGTATTTTTTGATTTTATAACGAATAACCCGCTCGGATATTCCTAATTTTTTTGCGGCGGCCGTCTTATTTCCGCCGGTTTCCTGAAGGGTTGAATTGATCAGGTTTTTTTCCAAATATTCCACTTGGTGGTCCAGATAGGGGCTGTCGCTGTAGCAGCTGTCGGACTCTGATTTGATCGATATATCGGCGCAAGAGATACGGTTACCCCGGGCCAGGATCACGGCCCGTTCGATAATATTTTCCAGTTCCCGAACATTGCCGGGAAAGGAATATTTCATCAGGCAGTCCAGCGCTTCGGGTGTGATGCCTTCAATTTTTCGTTTGTTCTGCCGGTTATATTTTTGGATAAAGTGGTCTGCCAGCATAGGAATGTCCTCTTTGCGTTCGCTTAATGACGGTAATGTAATGGGAATGACATTGAGACGAAAGTAGAGGTCCGATCGAAACTGGCCGGTTTTGACCATTTCATCAATATTGCGATTGGTGGCAGCAATTATTCGGGTATCCACCTGAATAAACTGTGAACTGCCCAGTCGCTGAAATTCTTTTTCCTGGATCGCCCGCAGTAATTTCACCTGGAAATTCAGTGGAATATCAGCGACTTCATCCAGAAAGAGTGTTCCCTTATCACTCATTTCAAAATGGCCGTGTCTTTTTTTCACGGAGCCGGTAAAAGCGCCTTTTTCATGGCCGAAAAATTCCGATTCAAACAATCCTTCCGGTATAGCCGCGCAATTGACCGGGACAAAGGGATTATTGGCACGCATAGATGAATTATGAATCGTCTTTGCGATCAATTCTTTGCCGGTTCCGCTGTCGCCATTGATCAGAACGGAAGCAGTGCTGTTACTGACCCGGGCGACAAGATTCATGACCTCGTCCATTGCCTTGCTTTTATAAACCAGCTTTGTAACCGGTTTGTTTTCATTCAACTGAGCCTGAAGCACCTCATTTTCTCGCATCAGTCGTTTATAATCAATCAGTTTACCCAGTTTTATTTTTAATTCTTCCAGGTCAATAGGTTTCGTCAGATAGTCCCAGGCGCCGGCTTTCATGGCTGCCACGGAATCCTCGATAGTGCCAAAGGCCGTGATCAGCATGACTTCTATTTCAGGATTGATCTTTTTTAGGGCATTCAAGACCTGAAGTCCGTTCATGCCCGGCATTTTATAGTCGGTAATCACCAGGTTTATAAATTCCTGTGCGGCGATTTCCAGTCCTTTTTCGCCGGATTCTGCGGTCTTCACATGAAACCCGAGTTTTTTTATAAACCCGGCCAGAACTTCCAGCTGGGATTGATTGTCATCGATAAGCAGGACTGATAATGTTGACATAATAGTTAGGCCTTTCGCGGTAAATGAATTGTAAATTTTGTTCCATGGTTGAGTTGGCTTTCCACTTCGATCTTGCCCTCATGTTCCGAGACAATGCGATAGACCTGGGCCAGGCCGATTCCGGTACCGTCGGGTTTGGTAGTAAAGTAGAGATTGTATATCCGGGGAATATTATTTTCTGAAATGCCAATGCCGGTATCAGCAATTTCAATCGTTACAGTCTGGCGGGAACAGCGGGTGCTGACGATGATCCGGCCATTACGACCAACTGCGTGGATGGCATTTTCCACAAGATTGATCATGGATTGCTTTATTTTATCGTCATCAAAATACCCGGTGGCATTTTCACAGGGGTGAAAAGTGAGGTCGATTCCGCATTTGGTGGTTTTGGTTTTATAAAGAGAAATAACATGGCTGATAATGTCATTGATATCGCAATCGGTTTTACAGGTGGCGTTGGGGCGGGAAAACTGCAAAAATTGATTGATGATCTCGGTGATATGAAGAATTTCTTTTTTTACGATGGTATTCAATGTTTTAAATTCCTCGCCGTCTTCCTTCACATCGAACTCTGTGGCCAATCGCTGTACTGTCATTGAAATGGCATTGAGAGGATTGCGGATTTTGTGGGCGACGCCGGCTGAGAGTTCGCCAATAGCGCTCAATTTTTCCTTTTGCACCAGGTTGTTTTGTAAGTCCGTGACCTCCCTGGTAATTCTGTTTTTTTCATTTTCCAGTAATTGATTGTTTTGTATCGCGATGGAATAAGCGATCATAATAAATCCCAGAACAATCAGTACCAATAAACGGATCGTGGCCTGTTTGAGCGCATCATTTTGGATTTGCTGAATGGGCGCGTAATCCAGGCCGATTCGTATGATTTCACCATCCGAGGAAAGGGCCTTGACATAATGAATAGCCTCGACGATTTTTTGATCCTTATATTGTGAAATGCGCCAGTTGAATGACTTTTCACGGTAGGTTTTTTGTAGAATTTCTTCTTCATTATATTTGGATAAATGATTACTGGTGGTCGAATATAAAATATTGGTGCTATCCTGGATCGCAATATATTTAATAGAGGAATCGGAAGTAATGGAATTCAGCAAAACATTGACATCGATGACCCGTTTTACATTCAGAACACGGGAAGCGTTTCGTGTCCCCAGGATTGCACCGCCCCCTTGCCGGTGTACACCGACCACGACCCGGTCATTCTTACTACCCTGAACATGAAGTACCTGAAAGACCATGTCTTGTTGTTTCCCCCGGACTAAAGCATTGATTTTTTTCTGAGGCAAAAAGGGAATTTTTTCATTACCAGCTGAAAGTTCCAGGCGCCCCTGTTTATTTAAGATGTAAATATCAATAAACTTTTCGTCTCTGACAATTTTTCCCAGCCTTTGCCTGTTTAGATTGCCGGTGGAATCCAGAAAAGCGGCATAGTAAAGATTGGAGAGCATGCTTTGCTGGAACTGATGAAGATAAAGCCTGTACCCGATAATTGTATTCTTGGAGGCTTTGCCAATGGTTTCGGAGAGTTGCACCGATGAATGAACCAGCAAGTGGATAACAGCGTTTTTCTGGGCGATGTAACTGGAATAGAGCGACAAGCCCAGTATCAACGCAAAGATTATGAAGACAACCACCAGCATCGACGAACTTATTTTTAATTTTCGAAACATTCTTCTGTCCATTCAAAAAATATAAATAAAACTCCCGTGGATACCAAGCAGATATAAAAAATCTGAAGACTTTATTACAAAGCCTTCAGATATGTGTGATTAAAACAATAGGTGCGAAATATTGTTATTCCCAAATGTCTGATTTGATCAGAACCACTGCCAGCAACCCGTAAATACCGGTCAGTGCAATGATCACAAAATCAAACCAGTTCTTTCCAATATCTTCCCTTCTTTTGATCTTTACCATAAAACCAATGATCAACGATAAAACAATCCCAATCACACTTAGGGAGGAATAAATTTCTAAGGAGAAGTGTTTCAAACTGGAAAAGGCTTTGGTTGTCTTGATCGAAAAAGGAAAGACCGCATGCTTAACTTGCTCGGATATTTTTGTATCTTTACCCGGCTTTTTAAGGTAAAGTTTATCAATGTACTGATAATTGCTGTCATATACTGCGGAATAAAAGTTATAATTATCATCATAATTGAACTGGGCATAGAGTGGATTCACTGTAATTGTGATGTCCATTTCGTCAGCCCGGTAATTTTCAAGTTCCACCGGCAATAATTGATAATTATCATAACTGATCATGAAAAAATCATTCTCTTCGGTGATGAGGAACCCGTATACCTTGCGGGCCACTGATTCCTGAAGGGTGATTTTTTTTATATTAAGGTCATTTTTAACCGGAGTTTTTACAATCCATGGTTCGCCTTTGACTTTTTTCATGTGAAAGACAAAGCCTTTGCTATCGACGACAAAATAACCTTCGTCAAAGGGTTTGCGGGTTGTCGGATTACCGGCTACCAGTTGGGCCGGAAAATTAAATCCTTTTTCCTGAAGGGCAATGTTGAATTTCTCTGTCAGGTCTTTATCGATTTTATTGGTTTTGGCGGTAATGAATTCGATCTTTTCACCAAATCGGAAAAAATTAGGCGGATAGTGCAGATTGGCAAACTCCGATTCACTTTCAAATAATGGGTAGAGTGGAATTTTCACAAGGTCCAGATCTTTTCCGCGCAGACGATAGCGGTCGGAATTATGATGAATTACTGATGCGTCGATGGCGAGGCCCTGAATCGTATCCGGTAGAACGCCCCATTTGTTGAGGTCCCGGTAAAAGGTAAAAGGCAATGCTTTTTCAAATTCCTTGCGGGTGTAGCGGGTATCATCGGGATCGGTAAAGACCACTCTTCCGTTTCTGTATTGCAGATAAAGGAAATCATGGTTGATCGAACTATAGTAAATACGTGGTGAACCAGTGGGTTTATGAACCAATTTGTAATAGAGTACAGGCAGTTGTACAGCTGCCACAATGACGATAATCAAGATAATGGCGTAACGGGCTAATTTATTTAAAATCATTTTGACCCCTTTCTTAGTCTGTGTCCGGGAAAGAGTATCGTGATCGTGTAGATCAAAATAATCAGAATATAATATCCCAGTACCGGTGTGTATTGTGAAAAGGATTCTTCCCGCAAAAGCAGGTTCATGCTGAAATATGTCATAATTCCCAGTACAATCCGTTGAAACCAATTGGGTTCGGTAACGGTCGTTGCCGTCCCCAGATAGGCGATCATGCCGGCCAAAAACCAGGGCAGGGTTGACAGAACCGACACATTGACGATTTCCGCCGGGAAAAAGACAGAAATAAAAATATAAAACCCAATTGTTGTTAAGAAATTAACACTAATAATAATTAACATCCCCACCAGTAACATGAAGAGGAGCAGTTTTTTTTCACTGATAGGTAAGTGAAAACCGAGTTTGTAGCGATTATTGAGACTTTCCGGTAAAAACTGGAAGATCGCCAGAGCAAATCCGCCGATTACCGGGATATACTTCAGCATATCAAAGAAAAACACCTGGTAGGCAATGACATTATTCCAGTATTTGACCGCGCCATGCACTTTGAAGGCGTGATAGATATCCATGGAAATAGAAAAAATTGCAAAATAACTGACAACGAGGTAGGCCAGTAAAACCCACCTGAGTTTTGTCCATTCTTTTTGAAATATTGATTTATACATAATTTCACCTTAATACTTTCCGGTCAACCCGATAAAGGCATCTTCCAGGGTCATGGATTGTTCTTTCAGTTTTTGCTCCGTAATATCAAGGCCCTTTTCTTTTAGGTATTGGAATATCTCTTTTTTGCTGTCAAAGGAATAAATGGTATACTGATCGCCGAGATATTCAAAATTAGCCACATGATCATCTTTGTGAATATCCACCTTTTGCGGATACTGAAACTGATATTGATGAAAGTTTTTCAAAAAATCCTGAAAATTCATTTGCAGCAGGATTTTCTGGTGGCCGATGATAATCGTATCATCAATCAACTTCTCCAAGTCCTGAATAATATGGGAGGTTATCAGCACGGTAGTGTTTTTTTCTTTGACGTAATGACGAAGATAATCGATGAATAGACGACGATAGCCGGCATCAAGACCCATGGAATAATCATCCAGGATCATCAGTTCCGGAACCTGTGCCATGATCAAACCCAACACAACCTGTGACCGTTGCCCGCAGGACATCTTGGAAATTTTATGATCATAATTCATTCCCATTTTGTCCATCAGGTCATAATAAAAATTTCGTTCCCATTTAGGGAAAAAACGGGAATAAAACCGCTCTACCTGTTCGACCGTGAAAAATTCATAGGCCAGGTGGCCTTCATGGAGTAAGCCGATCCGTGCCCGGGTGGCGGGTGAGAGATTATGCGAATCCTCGCCAAAAATTTTGATACTTCCGGAAGTTGGCCTGAGAAATCCCATCATAATGTTGATAGTTGTGGTTTTTCCCATGCCGTTTTTTCCCAGCAATCCAAAAATCTTGCCTCTCTCGACGGTGAAATTCAGGTCTTTGTAAACCAGGTAATCACCATAACTGTGTGTCAGATTTTTACATTTAATAATGTTTTCATTCATAATTGCAATCTTTATTTTTAGGTTAAAATAGCATTAGTCAATTGCAAAATTGGTAATGACAAGTTGTATGCCAATAATCTGGCGCCAATAATTACAGAGGAGGGGAAATAAAAGCGGTTGAATTTGCCGACATTTTTGTCGAAAGTTCGACAAAGTGGTTGTAAAAATATGGAGGAATTATTTCCTGATTCGACGGGCTTTTTAATGGCATTCGTTTTGAATCACAGGAAACCATTAATTACAAATTGATTTGTTAGATACTTTAATTTTTTTAATCAGGGTAGCCTGACAATGATTACTAAAAGGGGAACATTACCAATGAAAATCAGACGAGGACTTGCATCTTTTATTTTATTCTTTGCATTTCAAACAATTGCCTTTGCTTTAAATCCAAATATAATTCGCGAGGAAACATTGAGTAATGGCCTCCATGTCATTACTTACGAAATGGATTCCGCGCCTATGATATACTCCAGATTAACCTATAATGTCGGCGCTAAAAATGAGCCTTACGGTCAGACCGGCATCTCTCATATTGTTGAACACATGATGTTCAAGGGAACCGACCGGTTCAGCAAGGGGAAGATATCAAAACTTATTTCCGACAACGGCGGTATTTTCAATGCCTTTACCTCTTCGGATATTACTGTTTACTATGAATTTTTACCGAAAAACAAAATTGACCTGGCCTTTGATATTGAAGCGGAGCGGATGTATAAGTGCAAATTTGATCCTGTTGAATTCGAATCAGAGATCGACGTGATCAAGGAAGAACGTAAAATGCGTACGGAAAATACACCACAGGGAATGAAGCGGGAAGAAATGAACACCATTATTTATAAAAGTCATCCCTATAAAAATCCGGTGATCGGCTGGATGCATGATATTGACCGCATTACCCGTAAGCAGGCTTATGCTTATTATAAGAAGTATTACACTCCCAATAATGCCACGCTGGTGCTGTGTGGCGACTTTGATCATAACGCGATTATGGAAAAAGTCAAAAAATATTTTGGTGATATTCCCAGGGGACCGGAGCCGAACCATCCTGAGTTTGTTCGAGTTGAATCTCAGGGCAAGAAGACGCTGGAGTTTCGTCACAGTGAATTGCAGGAAGAATCCATTAATATGCATTTCAATGTGCCCACCCGCGCCCATGCCGATGGACCAGCGCTTTATGTGGTCTCCAAAATATTTGCCGGCCGTTCTTCCACTTCACGGTTAAATAAAAGATTAGTTCGCGACGAGGAATTGTGTACTATCGCTGCCGGCGGTTACGGTATGAGCAAGGACCCGCGAACCTTTGCCATTACAGCACAGCTGCGCCCGGAAGCCACAATCGAAGAGGTTGAGACAATTATTTGGGAAGAAATCGACAGCATGAAATATACACCGACCGATGACTATGATTTTCAGAAGATCAAGAATGAAATTGAATTCGAAGAAAAAACCGGTGACCAGTATATCAGCAAACTGGGCGGTAGCATTGGTCTCTATGAAAATTATTTTGGCTGGGAATTTATCAATCAATGGCCCGATCGTGTTCAACAGGTGACCAAAGAAGACCTGATGCGGGTCATGAAAACCTATTTTATCGACAAAAATTTATTTGTTTGCTATGCTTATCCCGATTCTGCCAGTGCAAAAGATGTGGATCTGATGGCAGCGACAGAAGCGCCTGATTCTTCACTGACAGACGAGGATGATATCGATATTTCTGTGAATAAAAAAAGTTTTATCCAAAAGATCGCCGGAATGTTCAGTCACAATGTGCCGATGGAGGAACTCTATAAACCTGATCTGGATGATGTCATTGCGCCGAAACCCATTGAACCACTGGTTGAAAAATTTACACTTGATAATGATGTTCCCGTATATTTGGTTGAAAATCATGATTTCCCGACCATTTACGTAATGGGATATATTGAAAACGGCCGTTTGCAGGAAAATGAAGATTATCCGGGATTCACGACCTTTATAACCAGTATGCTGGGAAGAGGCACTACCAGTAAAACTTATGATGAAATTTTGGAGACCCGGTCCTTTACCCCCTATCACACACGGTTTAACCAGGGATGGTCAGGCATTACATTTTCCGGCTATTCACTGAAAGAAGATACAGACACCATGTTGACTGATGTCTATGATATTTTGGTAAATTCAACATTTCCGGAAGACCAGATAGAAAAAATCCGACCGCGCCTGATCAATTCTGCTGAGAAATATAATAACAAGAAGGAAATGCAGGCTTTTTATAAAATGTTTACCGGTATTTTCGAAGGCCACCAGTACGCCCTTCCCCATGCCGGTGACCCGGAAGCCTTTAAAAAAGTTACCCGCCAGCATATTCTTGATCATTATAATAAATATTTCAGCCCGGAACGGTTGAAACTGGTTGTGGTCGGCGATTGCAATGAAGAGTGGATAAAAGAAAAGCTCAATAAAGAATTGGGACAGTGGCAAAAACCCTCCGGCGACCCCATGCTTCCTTTCAGCGAAATCAAACCTTTGGAGAGACGTGAAGTCTATGCTGTCAATATGCCGGATGCCAAACAATGTCGTGTGGACATCGGCTTTAATCCGGTTAAAGGCGGTATTAAAAATGGTAATCCTGATTTGCCGGCATTGAAGATTTTGGAGCAGATTCTGTGCGGATCGACGCTGACTTCACGAATGGGCGTGGAACTTCGTGACAACAGGGGGCTTTGTTACAGCATCAGAAGCAACCTTTGGGTCAGAGAACATGGCGGATACTGGAATATCCGGACAAATACCGACGCAAATAATGTCAGTGAAATGGTGAGTGGAATGCTGGAGCAGATCAAAAAAGTTCAGCAAGAGGGAGTTACCCGGGAAGAACTGGAAAAAGCGAAATACAGATCTGTTTCCTTGCTCAGTTTTCAGCTGCGGACACCGGATGATATCGGCGCTAAAGTTTTTGAAATGTTAAAGAATGAACAGCCGCTTGACCATTTTGATCATGCCAAGGAAAGATATATGGCTGTTACAGCGGAAGATGTGAAGCGTGTTGCCAATAAATATCTGGATCCCGATCATTATATCCTTTCCGTTTCCGGGAATATTACTAAAGAAGAATTGAAGGAATTTGAATAAACATAAGATGATTGATAATAAAATTATTTTATTTATATATTGGTTATCTCTTTCTTTTTATCAGGGATACTTATAAATTAAGTTTCGTGTGAAATGAAAATTATTGGTGTGGGGCTATGAAAAAGATCATTCTATTATTGTTATTGCCTTTGATGTTGTTGGCATCTGAAATCAGTGGTAAGATCAATAGCTGTTTAAGCCGGGAGTCGCTTAGCGGGGCCATTGTAAGACTCGTTGATATGTCAGATGGTTCAGTTGTCCAGACAGTGGTCACGGACAAAGCGGGTAGATATTTTATGCCGAATGTAAAGAGCGGTATCTACCAATTGGAAGCCTCAAAACCAGACTATTATAAAAACATCCTTTTTGATTTTAAAGTCAATCCGCAACAGGACTATGAATGTAATATTGATCTTTTGGGGAAAACAAAGCGGAACCGGCGCAAGCATGGTATGCGTCGCCATGGCCACCGTCATGAAAAAGATTCGGATTACTGCTTTATGATCGGCAGCATTGAGGTTAAGTCCCATGGTGAAGAACTCATCCCCGAAGAATCGGTGACCACCCGCAAGATCAGTTCCGGCGAGATCGAACACATGCAGGCGACAAATTTAGGTGATGTACTGAATTTGATCCCCGGTGTGGAAAAAACACAGAACCCGGGCTTATCAAAACAAAGTTATGCCGGCATACGGTCTGTCAGTTTGAAGGGGTCAGAGGGGTATATTGAATCCTATGGCACCTCAATTGTCGTTGATGGAAATACAATTTCCACAGCTGCTGATCTTGGTCAAACCGGCCGGTCAGGCGTTGACCTGAGAACCATTCCCGCGGATAATATTGAGTCCGTTGAAGTGATTACCGGTATTCCTTCGGCAGAATACGGAAATTTCAGCAATGGCCTGATCAAAGTGAAAACCAAAACCGGCTACATGGTCAATAAGGTCAAAGGAAAGATTAATCCCGATACCAAAACCGCCAGCTACAGTGGCGGCCATAAATTCACGGAAAATTATATTGATTATCATTTTAATTATGGCTTCAGCGAGCGGGACTTGCGGGAAGATGGTGATGAATATCATCGCATCTATGGCAAGTTAGCCTACATTCACCCGTTCATGGATGAAAAATTAAATACCCGTACTCAATTGACTTATACCCGCACTCTCGACAGTGATGCGCCTTACGGCATATATGATATGCGCAACTATAATGAAGGATATAAAACTTCCGCCCTTTTCAATTTGGATTATGATCCCAATGATGAAGAAAATTATTCCAGTCTCATCAGTTTCAATGTAAATCGCAGAAAAGAATTCAAGGAAAAATTTGTTTCCGACCAGGTCTATATTCCTGACGATGTATTTGTTGAATATGAGGGGAAAACCCTGACAGATACAATACTGGCCGGTTATGTCGGCAAACATAAAAATTTAGGGTATGAAATTAACCTGAACGCCAATTTCAAGTACAGCCGCCAGGTAACCCTGGCCAATACCGATCATACCTTCGCTGTCGGATTGAATAGTAAATACGATACCAATGTCGGTGATGGTATTGTATTGGATGAATTCTGGAATTATTATGGAATTGCTTCCGACAGGAGATCTTATGCCTATGATGAATATGGCGGACTCCTACAGCACTCTCTCTTTGTGCAGGATAAACTATCAGGAAAATTATTTAACCGCCGCTATAACTTGAATCTGGGGTTAAGATATTCGGTCTTTAATCCCGAAGGTATCGATTTTTCCAAAGGTATTTTTGATGACCGCAATGGTGAATTTTTAAGCCCCCGGTTTAATTTTCAATATTTTCTAACTGACGACCTGCGGTTTCGCGTTGGCGCCGGACAGAGTGTGCAGGCAACTTCGCTGAGTTACATGTATCGCGGGCCGGCCTATTTCAAATATGTAAATGAAGATTCTGTTCTGGTTGAAGATGTGGAATTCCAGGAAAATCCGGGACTGAGTTCCTATTCTACTAAAAAATATGAAGCCTCGATTGATTGGAGACCGGTGGATCTGGTAGGATTTTCACTGACAGGATATTACTCCTATATTGATAATCGCCCCAGCAGCCGGGGATATCCCTTTGGATACCAGGTCAATCCGGATACACTGACTGCAGCCAGTTACAGTATTTATGAAAACCTGGGTTGGAAAGATTATTACGGACTGGAATTTACACTGCGGACAAAACGGATAAAAAATCTTCAGTTCAACATGAATATCACCTATCGATATAGTGAAACCGGTAGAAGAAAAACTGTGTATGACAGTAAACCCAACAGAGATTACGGAGAAACCCCCTGGTATAAGCCGGCTTCTAACTGGCGCGAAAAAGTCGTTGTTGATTATCAATTGAATTATGTCAGCCAGCGTCTGGGAGCGTGGATAACACTGGATGTTCAGCAGATTCCTCTGGAATACAAAAAAACAGAATATCATTCAACGTCTTATACGCGGAAGATTAATGAGGATGAGTATTTATTTTATCAGGGCATGAATGACTGGTGGGACAAAGAACTGTTTGATTACAGCAACCATTGGTTGTTTAATCTGAGGATCACAAAATCCCTGACAAGAAAATCTGAACTATCGCTGTATATTAATAATCTCTTTGATGACCGCGCCCTGTGGGAAAACCCCTACAGTGATTGGGACCAAGAGTTGAATCCCGAAATATATTATGGATTGGAGGTCAGTACACAATGGTAAAAAAACTATTTTTATTCGTAAGTATACTGATTTTTCTGGTGGGTTGTTATAATGAAGCCCCGTCGCTTCATGATGGTGATTTTGGCATGGAATTGTACATGAAATTGGATGGTGATCCGGTCAGAGAGTTGCCGGTAAAAATATCAAGTATGGGCTATAACATGGCGGCCATGCATGATACCACCGACGAATTTGGCAAGGTAAGTTTTGACGGCCTGCCGCTTTCGGAATACAAAATTAATATTAACGGCATGGGGATTGTGCCTTCTTTTCTGAATCCCGGCGAAAACGATACGATTTTAGTTGCCGGAAGTAAGGTCTTATCTCCTGACGGAAATGACTATCTGGTTGATTCCGTTGAAACCATAGCTTCAGGAAGCACCGGCGGTATTAAGATCAATGAAATTTACTCCTGTGGCCCGCCCAATAATTTTTTCTACTTTTATGACCAGTTTTTTGAACTTTACAATTCTTCAGATGACACTTTGTATCTGGATGGCATGATCTTTTGTCGAATGGGTAAATTCCTGGAAGAAGTAACCTATATTTTTCAATTTCCAGGAGAACCTATGGGAGGAACAGAGGATTATCCGATTTATCCGGGGCAGTTTATTGTAGTGGCATCCGATGCCTATGATCACAAAGGAGAAATTTTTAACGGGACTGCCAGCGTCGACCTTTCCAATGCCGATTTTGAATTTAAAAACAGTCTGATGCTGAATGACCCCGATAATCCAGATGTGCCCAACCTGGAAAACCTGGAAGCCGGGCACACCCTTGACTTTTTAGTGGGCTTGACTGGGGATGTGGTTTTAATTGCCGATGGCAGCGACCTGGATTATACTGACGGCATTGATATTGAATCGGTGATCGATTGCGTGGAATGGTCCTCAAAATCCGACCACATTAAAGAAATTGAAGATGCCCTTGACCGTGGCTTTGGTGGTGTCGGCCAGTCAAAATACAGCGGAACATCATTGGAGCGTATTTCACCGGGGTTTGACACCAACAACTCCACCATTGATTTTGTCATTATACCGGCGCCAACTCCGGGGTATCACCATGAATAATGCCGGGAATAACACAGGATTGAAAGTGATGCGTAAAATTTTTATTGTTTTTATTATTCTGGCAAATATGACAATGGCTTATGAACAAGACTTGTTCCGGCACACCAATTTTTTCAAGGATCAATATCTGCGGAATTATGTTGAGTATAATCTGTATGATTTGAGCCAAAATCCGGCTTTCTTTCATGCCGCTTATCCATCGAATTATAATTTATTCAGGATTTTTGGGAATAAGAATAATAACGGGCATCATCGCCGTTTTGATCCCGAAAGAACTGAAAATCTGGGCCTTGATTTGCTATGGATTCGATATCTGAGTCAGAAAAGTATGATCGCGTCGGGTGTGGAATATTATGATTCTTACCACATGAATGTCTATCGCTCGCTGGAGAAAGATTTTTACAATAATTATTTCAGCTATAGCGATACCACAGAAGGGGATATTGATTATAACGGGCCAAAATTATGGTTTCTGTACCACCATAATATGACGGATAATATTAGCCTGGGATTACAGCTCAACTATGGAGTGGAACGAGGCTTAAAAGATATCTATACTGAATGTCAGACAATCTCCCGGGATATGGATGTGACGGCCGGACTTTCAATACAATCGGATTCGAAATTAAGCCGGGCTGGTGTGGCTTATCGCTATTTTAATCGTCAGTCAAAATATGAAGCAGTCAAGAAATATGTCTCCGCTATGACACGGACCTGGTATGGATTTCATCTTTTTATGGAAGAAAACCCCAGATCATTAAGTCGAAAAAATAGTGACCGTGAAGGATATGAGATAATTATTAGCGCCGAACAAATACAACTTGCCGGCACAGATTTCGGCTACCGGGTTTCCGGCTCCTTCGGACAGCACAAGAACAATATAAAAGTTGGCGCGGTTAAAGATTTGCATCAACGCGCTTACTGGCAACGGGAAGGCTGGGACGTAAAATCCAATCTGTTTTATATTAATGAATTGTTAAATATTCAGGCATATTATACCTACCGGTCCTTTTCAGATTGGGGAGAACCCAAGGGCTACGATGTATTAAGCCTGGAAAAGGATGAAATGGAAAGCCGTTTCGGCGCCCTGAGCAAAGTTAAACTGGGAAGCCTGATAGAATCTTTTGCCGGGTTTGAAATATCCAAAGTTAATATTGAATATGAAGAATATACCGCCGGATTTACCTATGATGATGAATTGAAAAGTAACAACTATATCTTTGGAAGCAATTTCAACCTGAACTCCGTATCTACAATTTATTTATCAGGCAATGCCGGAAATTATGAGACAGATTTTTTGTGGCCGGAAGCCGGTTCCTTTGATTTCCGGGGCGTAAAATTAGGATATTCAAAACAATTTGTGCTGGGCAAAATTGATCTCGGGCTGAATTATACTGTGTTCAATCCGGTGGATATTGACAGGCAAAACGAAGAATTTGGTATAGAACTATTTTTTATAAGGTAGGAAAGCAAAGTTTCTATTCATAACCAAAAGGAGGATTTTATGAAGAAATTATTACTGTTAATTGTTGTGCTGGGAATTGCCGCATTTGCGGTTGCCCAGGAATGGGAAACAGTTAGAGAGACCGCGATGGAATATGGCCCCTTTGACGGTCCTAATGACGCTTTTTTCATTGACGCCAATACTGGTTGGCTGGTCAATGATGCGGGGCGTGTACAAAAAACCACTGATGGTGGTTCAACCTGGACGACAGTCCGTGAACCGGTTGACGGAGCGGAAGACTGGGTTAAAGTAGAGTTCGCTGATGCCAATGTTGGCTATGCCACCGCCGGCGAAGGCGAAATTTACAAAACCACAGATGGTGGTAACAATTGGACTATGATCGGGGACACGGCCAACTATATCTCAGATATTGAAGGATTAAGTGTGGTATCAGCCGATGTTGTCTATTTTTGTGGTGATGACTCACTCTTGTTGAAAACCACAGACGGCGGAGTAAACTTTGCCCGTTCTGATTTCAGCTTTGATGGAGAAGATTTAGATGGCGGCATTGCGTTCTGTACTGAAGATGTCGGTGTGGTTATGTCTAGTGCCAATGGCGGACATTCCTGGTATACCGATGACGGTGGTGATACATGGAATTATGTCAGTATTGCCACGTATTATCCGCCGGGAACCGCTTCAACCAGACTTTATGATATTGAAGCAACCGGTGAATCCACAATCGTGATAACAGGATATCATTATGTGACCCTGGTATCCAATGATGGCGGAAAAACCTATGATCGGGTCGGTGGACTCTCCTATGGCTATGACAGGAATGAAATTGTTGATATGATTGATGAAAATACCTTTTTCATTGCCGGCGATTATCTAGCCAGAACAACTGACGGCGGCGCCACTTTTGATACGTTGTGGACAGGCTCCGGCCAGGGTTTTGAAGTGGTGGAATTTATCGATGAAAATACTGGCTATGTGATTCAAAATTATGGCTTTTGGAAAAAAACCACAGACGGTGGTGAAACCTGGGAAAATTATTTTGACTGGCCCTCTGTCAGTTTTTGGGGAATCGGCTTTCCCACCGATGACAAGATTATCCTCGCCGGCTGGGGCGGCGGAGAAATGTCTGTTTCAGAAGATGGCGGTAATACCTTTACCTTTCCGGACAATTACCTGAGCGGGACCAGTGACAATTTGTATGAATGTGAATTTTTTGATGAAAATACCGGTTTTATTGGTGGCAGCTCAGGATTTTTAGCCAAGTCTGATGACGGCGGAGATTCCTTTACACAACTTGAAAATCCAATGTTCTTGAATACTAACAAACATATCAATGCCATCCATATTTATAATCAAAACACGCTTTTTGTAGGCGGTTCATCAGGTTATTTGATGCGGTCTACCGATGCCGGTCAAACCTTTACCGATACAAAAGTCAACAGCGGTGTCGTTTATGATATTTACGCGATTGATGAAAATACTGTGATTGCCACCGAATCAAGCGGCAAAGTCTGCTACGGCGTTTTTGATGAATCCGGC
Organism: uncultured bacterium; assembly: GCA_964498725.1. Taxonomy (GTDB): domain Bacteria; phylum Fidelibacterota; class UBA2242; order UBA2242; family JAFGTP01; genus JAFGTP01. The sequence continues at coordinate 18,027 of CAZCHS010000028.1, forward strand.
GCAATCGTCACCGATTCACTGATCATCGATGTGGGTTATAATGCCATGCGTTCTGTTGATGTTCGCAATGATGTTGTATTGATTGCCGCATCAAAAGGTGTGATCTATCGTGCTGATGTCAATGACCTGGCCGGAATAACCGATGTATTTACCGAAGCTGATGGTGATGATTTCTACGATGTGGAATTTGTCACTGATGATTTGGTTTATGCAGTCGGTAAAATGGGTAAAATCTATAAATCTGAAGATGCAGGTTTAAATTGGACCCAGGAAACCAGTCCAACAGAAGAAACTTTGCAAAAAATCAAACTGGGTAACGAAAGATTATGGGCCGTAGGACAACGGGGTATTGTTGTCTCCTTAAATCTCTCCACCGAACCGGAACTGATGACCATTGCCGACGCCAAAGCCGATACTGATGAAGACGGAACCATGGATAATATTGATACGGAAATCAAAATTCAGGGAATTGTCACCAGTCCGAATTACGGATATAACACACAATATTATATGCAGGATGCCACTGCCGGTATTGTTCTCTATTCCGGAGATGTTGGTGTAGACCTGAATATTGGCGATGAAGTTGAAGTAACCGGTACGCTGACGGAATACAATGGATTATCAGAAGTTGATATTACAGCAGCTGATGATGTCACGGTATTAAGCACAGGAAATTCTGTAGAACCGGTTGAAATTAGTCTTGCTGATTTGGGTGAAGCCTATGAAGCCATGCTGGTAACAGTTGACAGTGTGATGATCACAGATGTATCACAATGGCCGGCGGAAGGCGACAACGGCAGTGTTGATATTACTGACGGAGAAAACACCAGTTATATTTATATTGACAAAGAATCCGAACTGGATGGCTGGACTCCACCGAGCAATTGGATGACTCTGACCGCGTTGGTTGACCAGTATAATGACTATAGTTTACGAGGTACAGTGGCGGAACATTTTGTTGAATATCCAACGGCTATTGATGAAGATCAATTAGGCTTGCCGAAGGAATTCGCGCTGCATCAGAATTATCCGAATCCTTTCAACCCGACAACCCAGATCGTGTTTGATGTGCCCAAAGCGGCGGACATCAAGTTGAGTCTCTATAATTTACAGGGTAAGAAAGTTGCGGAAATTGCAAATGAAACCATGAAACCGGGCTATTATAACATCACTTTTGATGCTTCTCATCTGCCCAGCGGTCTATATTTTTATAAGATCCGGGCCAATGATTTTGTAGCGATTAAGAAAATGACCCTATTGAAATAAATCCGATACGATACCGGGCTGTATCTGCCGGCAGCCCGGTATTATTTTATTAAATTTTTTAATTAAGTTTTTGACAAATTGGTTTGTGAATATTAGTTGAAATTTCATCGCTGAAATTCATAGGATTGCAACGATGAAGTTCCTGCTGAAACCGGAAAAAATATGACAGAATTTAAAAAAAACCTGATCATTATCATTAGCTTGCTGTTTGTAATGCAATTGAATGCGGCGCAAAAAGCAATTTTTTGTGGTAATATTACTGATCCAGACGGCGAACCGCTGATTGGTGTCAATATACAATTAAAAGAGACAATGATCGGCGCCGCTACCGATGAGCATGGCTACTTTTTGTTGGAATCCGCGCCGGGAGAATACACCCTGATGATCTCCCATATCGGTTATGAAAAAATCGAAGAAAAGATTGTCCTGAAGCCCGGTGAGCGACTGACCAAGAATTATGAAATGAAAATTCGCTATTTTAATATCGGCGGTATTAAAGTCTATGCTGACAAAAAATTATTGACCAATGACGCGGAAACCAAGACCACCATTTCAGCCGGTGAAATCGAACACATACAGGCCACCAGCCTCAGCGATGTGTTGAAACTGGTACCGGGACAACGCTTTGAAAATCCGGGATTACAGGATAAAAAACAGGTAAGTCTTCGTCAGAGTTCTACAGGAACAGAAGCGAATGATAATGCCTCTTTCGGCACGCAAATTATTCTGGATAATATTCCCATGTCTAATAATGCCAATATGCAGATTGATACCAAAGTCAATACCGGAACTATTGATCGCACCACCGAAGGCCAGGGGCTTGATTTGCGTCAGATTCCTGCTGATAACATAGAGAAATTAGAGATCATTCGCGGAATACCGTCAGCAAAGTATGGCGACCTTACTTCCGGAATTATAAAAGTGGAAACCAAATCCACCAGTCTCGACCAACGTTTTAAATACAAATATAATCTGCGCAACAAGGAATTCAATCTAAATGGCGGTATCAAACTACTTGATCAGTTTTTTAATTATAATTTCAATTACGCCAACAGCAAACGGGATATTCGCATTGATGATTATGATTTTTCCAGGATTGCCGGGCAACTTTCCCATATGGCCTATTTATTTAAAAATTTATATACAGTCAAGAACCGGCTCTACTATACCAGAACCTTTGATGAGCAGGGATTGCGCGAAGGCGATTTGCTATTGTCGGAGAAATATAACCGGGATTTTATTTTGCGATACAGCCACACCGGCACTTACCTGATCTCACCAAAACAAAAAATTGAAATGGTTTACTCCATTAATTATAACCGTCAAAACTCCTATTCCAAAAAATTACTGACAGCGGACAATACCTATCTCACTGACCGCATGACCGAAGGTGTGCAGGAAGGTTATTTCTTTCAAACCGACACATCGGAATTATGGGTCAAGGGTGAAGCCGTCAACCAGTATCTGAACCTGGAATATATTAATTGCCTCTATCTGGCAGGCCTGCAAAATAATATTACAGCGGGACTTACTTTTCGGCGTGAATCCAATAACGGGGAAGGCCGGATATTCGACCCCCTGACGCCGCCATCAATTAATAATGCTTTTCGTGACCGGCCCCGCAGCTATGATGATATACCGGCCCTGTTGATTTCCAGCTTTTACCTGGAAGACAAAATCAAGGGTGAGCTGTGGAAAAAATTTCAGTTGAGTTTAGGCCTTCGCGTCGAATCCTATGGGAAGTCCGATGGGGCTTTTTCATCAGACCACGGCAGTTTTATTAATCCGCGACTTAATATGCTGATCTATACCACGGAAAATTCCCAGTTGCGCCTGGGATACGGGGCCACTTCAAAAGCGCCGCCATTGAGTATGCTCTATCCCAATCCGATTTATTATGATGTGGCAGATGTCAACCGCTTTACAAAAGTGGATTCTACCCGTTTGGCGGTGGTCTCCACACACATATATGACCGTAAAAACAGAGACCTGGAGGGTTCCCGCCAAACCAAAAAAGAAATAAGCTATCATCAAAAAATCGGTAAAGTTGGGTTTTCAATCACCGGCTATCTGAACAATTCGGAACAGGGATTTTCCCGTTCTTTGGTAAGGCCGATCTTTTTGTATAAATATGATTATCCCAATTGGGAACCGGGAGAGCCGGATATGTCGGAAAAAACAGTCTATGATTCTGTGGCAACGCTCTATTCCGTTTACGATAATACTCATGAAACAGAATCCCGGGGGCTGGAAGTCTCAATTCAGACCCGACCTCTGACACCAATGGCAATGAAGTTCCGCGTGGAAGCGGCCTATAATCAAACCAAAACCCAAAGTCAGGCGCTGGATTACGCCTCAACCTATCTCATGGACAACACCATCAAAAAGGAGGTTTTACCCTTTTGGAATCCGGTAAATTTAGAATCCGAAAACCTGCTGATTAATTATCGTGTGGAATTTAAAATCGAAAAATTGGGCGCCTGGGTCACACTGGAATCACAACAAGTAGTTTTCGACAAGAACCGTTATCTTGGATTTCGTGATTCTCTGGCTGTTGGGTATCTCGATGACCATGGGCAGGAAATCCTTTTTTCTGACAGCCAGCAAAATCCGGAAATGAACTCGGCCTATAAGCGGATATACCCGGATTACTGGGGCACGGAAGAAAACCAGACCAATATCTGGCTGTTCAATCTGCGAGTGAGTAAAGCCCTCACAAAAGGGTCTGAAGTATCTTTCTTTGTCAACAATTTTTTTAATCACCGGCCATTATATCAGCGCCAACGGGTTTCCGAAGGCACAAAATCCTATAGCCGGCTCAACCCCGAACTTTTCTTTGGTATCGAATTTAGTGGAGTGATCAATGACTTATTCTGATAAAACATATAAAACCTTGCGAATGGTTCAAAGAACCTTCGCAAGGGTTGGTCTTAGTGAATTGATAACACCACCATTTCAAAGGTCTGGCGACCATTTGAAAGGAGGTTTGAAGCTTCTTAGCACTTTATTGTTTGCACTATGCACTGTTTTACTATTATCCTGCACGGAAAATGTCAGCCCGCCGCCCTCCATGCGCTTGAATTATCATATTATTGTCAAGGATACTTCGGGATTAACCGAGGCTGTCAGTGGGGATTCCATTGTGACCGGTGCTAAAGTCTTTGCTAATTCTATTTCTTACCAGAACTATGTTGAGCAACAAACCAATGCGGACGGACAGGCTGTGCTAAAGGGAATTTTACCCGATGTTTATAATTTTTCTGTCACCCGCCGGTATGATGAGGCAACTGTGGAACAGGCCACAGGACAAGCAATCGAAAGAGTTTTAAACGGACAGATCCAGAATGTGGATATTTTGGATGAAGATACTTTGGAAATTTATATCAATCCCGTGGCAATCGGAGAACTGGTTTTCTGTGAAATCTATTATAACGGGTCACCGGCTAATCCCATTCCTTATTATTTTCATGATCAGTTCACTGAATTGTACAACAATTCCAATGATACGATCTATCTGGACAGTCTGATTATTGCTGATGTGGAATCCGGTTATGCTGAAGAGGACTATATTCATGCGGTTCACGCCTACATGTTTCCCGGCACCGGCCGGGATTATCCCCTGGCGCCGGGAGAATTTAGTATTGTTGCCCAGGACGCCATTGATCATACCGCCGTCAATGAAGGCAGTGTTGATTTGACAGATGCTGATTTTGAGTATTTTGTGCCGGATAAAGGAGATGTCAATGCAGAGGCCGAGAATATGATCCAGATCCACCATAAATACGGCAATGATTTTCTTTATTCAGTCATGAGCAACGCATTGGTGATTCTAAAAGTTGATGATCCTTATGCCTACGGATATGATGATTTTGAGAGAATTTTATTGCCGAAGTCAGCTGTAATGGATGCTATGGAATACAAAGACAATTTGTCGGAACTGGATTATAAGCGGCTGGATCCGTCACTGGATGCCGGCCTGACAGGTGGTTTTGAAATGTACAGTGGTAAATCAGTGCAGCGAAAAATTGACCGTTTCCAAAATGGACGCATGATCCTGATGGACAATAACAACAGTTCCATAGATTTTGAACCCCTGGATCATCCGACGCCGGGTTATGTGATCGAGGAGGAAGCGGAATGATGAAAAAACTCTCACTTCTGCTCTTGCTTTTTTCACTGGCAATAGCTCAGGAGCACAACCTGATCCGGGAATATACGATGACGAGGCTGGCCGGTGTCGACAATCCGGCCCGGATTACGGGAACTGAATATTCGGACCAACAACAATACGGGGTGCTGACAACCTATGGAACCGGAGATTTCCGGCTGCCCTTTCAACCGGAAGAACACTGGTACCTGGATTATTTTACCGCCGGAAATAAGAGACTTTTTGACCGCGGTGTATTCTCCGGCTATGTCGCTTTTCATCAGCATCAGTTAGGTAATAAAAAGTGGGTTCACAACCGCAATCCCTATTTCGGACTTCCATTTTTATTAGCCGACAGTTCGGTGGGCGATATGTCGCTGAACGGTATTCACTGGCAATTGGGATATTCACAGGAAATTATTGATGACAAACTGGCATTGGGGGGACGCCTTTTTTACAATGTCGATGAAGAAATGAAGTCTGTATTTCCAAAGCCAATTATCAAGCATCGTGATATGATGCTGACGCTGGGGGTAAGCAGTCAAATTGTTGAGCAGTTCAGCGCCGGTGTGACCTACAGTTATTTTGATTTTCAGGAGATCATGAACACCAGCAAGTATTCCCTGGATCAGGACAAGACACCGCTCTTTTTCAAGATTCGCGGGCTTGACAATCCCATTATTTTTCGCGGCGAAACCTCTGAGGAGCGCCAGCAGGATTTCATTGGACACAATCTGAAAATCGACAGTAAAATAACTAATTGGCTGGTCCGGGAGATGAATCTGTCAGCGGAATATGAAACCGGTTCTGTAGTGGTTGTGGACGGCGGCGCTTATCCTGTTGACCAGGGAACCATGGATGTGAACAATCTCTATTTTTCAGGGGATATGATTTTACCGTTGTACCAGGAAAATTGCCTGAGGGTTTCCGCTTTTGGTGAAAAACGCCTTCACAATGCCACGCATCCCGATATTGATATTGAGATTTTTGAATATAAAAAGGAGCAATTGGCGGGACAGGCGGAGCTGATCCTGCCGGTAGGCAGAAGAATAGTCCTGATGCCGGGACTTTTTGGGGTTTCCGCGTTCACTAAGCGGATCGATAAATTTAATGGCGTGCTGGGATATTTTCCCGCCACGCAATTGGGGGGATCCCTGGGCTTGCGTCTGTCATGGGCAGAAAAATTTATCTCTCAATGGAAGTTGGCCTATGCTTCGACAGAAGTGACAGATGATAAAAACTTTACCGAACGGTCAGATTGGTATTATAACGAAATCACCACCATTGAACAGGCCTGGTTTCGCGCTGACCATCAGTCACTGCGAATCGATGCTGATTTACGGTACAGGACAGGAATGAATAGTTGGGTGGTGCTGGATTTACACTATTATCAAACCACCGCTGTATCAGGAGATTTTGAATCAACGGACAGAACTTTTTTATCGGCAGCAATTAAATTAGAATTGAGAAAATGATAAATGGTTTAATCAGAAAAATTTAAACAAGAGGAAAAAATGAAAAAAATTACAATGATCCTGATGTCATTATTACTGGCAACCTACAGTTATAGTGGTATTGAAAAAATTCGGCCGACAATTAGGGAGGCGCATAGTTTTGCCATAATTGTTGATCAGGTAACTTATGATAAAACAACACCGGCAATCGAAGCCTACCGCAATGCCATTGAACAGGATGGCCTGGCCTGCTATATTTTGGTAGCGGAAGCCGCCACTCCGGAAGAGATTCGAAAGTCAATTAAAAAAATATATAAACAGGAAGAGTATTTTGAAGGAATTGCCCTGGTGGGAGATATTCCGGTACCCATGATACAGGATGCTCAGCATTTGAGCTCGGCATTTAAAATGGATACGGAAAGATTCAGCCTGAACCGGTCTTCCATTGCATCGGATCGTTTTTATGATGATTTCGATTTGGAATTTAAGTTTCTGGAGCAGGACACAAGTGACGCAACACTTTATTATTATTCACTGCTGCCCTCCGGCGCGCAAAGAATCGAAAAGGAAATTTACAGCGCCCGGATCAAGCCCCACGTCAGTGATGAGAGTAAATACGATCTTCTTGCTCAGTATCTCAATAAAGTTGCTGATCAGAAGAAAAAAATCCATAAGATTGAGCATATGCTGACCTTTGCCGGTCATGGCTACCATTCCGAAGCTCTGGCGGCCTGGGAATGGGACCTGTTGTCCCTGCGCGAGCAGTTTCCGCAACTCTATCATGCCGGAAATTCAATCAAAAATCTGAATCATGCTTCCGCAGATAATATGAAAGAAATAATTCTGACGGAGCTGCAGAATTCTGACCTGGATGTTGCGCTCTTTCATGCCCATGGCTCAGATGACACGCAATATCTGAACGGCTATCCCTTGGCCCGAAATACCAAAGAAAATGTACGGGATATAAAACTTTATTTAAGAAGCAAACTGAGACAGGCCAAGCGATGGAAGCGTGACCCGGAAGAATATAAAGAATATTTCAAAGAGCAATTAGGCGTACCTGACGATTGGTTTGCCGGTGCATTTGTTGATTCCGTCATGAAAGCGGATTCCCTTTACGGCGCGGCTCTGGATATTTATACTGTGGATCTTGAAGGTGTTAAAACCCAGCCGAAATTTGTCATGTTTGACCAGTGTTACAACGGCCAGTTCACAAAAGCCCCTTATGTTGCCGGGAAATATATTTTCAGCGGCGGTAATACCATGGTAACTGTTGCCAATACTGTCAATGTGAAACAGGATATTTGGGCCAATGAGTTTCTGGGCATGATCAATGCCGGCGGCCGTGTGGGTGAATGGCATAAGGAACGGGTTTTTCTGGAATCCCATTTGATCGGCGATCCAACCTTTCATTTTAATGAACTTCCCGCGGAATTGGTCAATAACATATATTCATCCCGGAATAGCCGGTACTGGAAAAAGCAACTGGAAAGTGAAAATCCGGCCTTCAGGTCTATTGCCGTGAGAAAATTGTTCAATGAATACCAGGAAAAATATATTAATAACCTGGCAACTATTTATGAAACTGATCCTTCGTTCAACGTGAGATTGCAGGTCCTGCGATGCCTGGCTGAAACCCGGTCAAATAAATTTGAAGAAATTTTATTCAAATCCGCACAAGACCCGGCGGAAATGATTCGCAGAATTTCTGCCCTTTGGATGGGAAAAGTCGGACACACGGAATATTTACCGGTTTTGGCGGAAATGATATTGTATGATCATTCAGAGCGGACAGCCAGACAGGCGAAGGAATCAATGGATTTCATAGACCCTGACAAGGCCCTGGTGGTGTTTCAGCAGGCCGTGGAAAAGATGCCGGACAGCGCCGATAAAGAATCGCTGTTAAACAAGTATGAAAGAAGCTTCAATATTACTCACAGAAGATTGTATGAAGACCTGATCGGTGTGATTCAAAGCGACACCATGAGTGTAAAAGAGAAAAAAGGGTCGGTCAGGACTTTCAGAAATTATAGCTATCATATTGCCATTGATACCCTGTGTAATCTTCTGATGGATAATAGTGCAGATCTGCAATTACGGATCAATACAGCAGAGACGCTGGGATGGTTTACATTTTCTATCAGAAGGGATGAGATTTTATTAACACTTCAAAAAGTCCTTGGGCAGAGTGATCTTGATGATAAATTAGTCGCGGAAGTCAGGAAAACTCAAAAGCGGTTGGTCGCCGGTTCCAATGATCCACTGGTTCCGTAAGAAATGTTATAGAAAAATAAGGGAGATTTAGAAATGAAAAAATTTTTTCACAACAAAACAAAGATGATTTTCCAGACGGCAATTATCGGCCTGATTTTGGTGCTTTTATTTTTAGGAAGCCGGGGACCTGATCTGGAAAAATACTGTCCCTTTGGCGGGATAATGTCGCTGGGTAGCAAACTCTGGATGGGCTCAATGTCCTGTGATATGAGTTCCCAGCAAATATTTATGGGTATTATGCTTATAGTGGGCGTGATTCTCTTTAGTAAATTATTTTGTGGTTACCTATGTCCCATTGGTACAATTACAGAATGGCTGAATAAATTATATTCAAAAGTCGGTAAGAATATTACCTTACGGGGAATTTGGGATAAAGTGTTGAGATCCGGCAAATATATCCTCTTATTTTTTACGGCCTATTTTACCATCACGTCCAGTGAATTGTGGTGTAAAAAGTTTGATCCCTACTATGCTTCCGTCAGCGGGTTTGACAGCGATGTGGTATTGTGGGCCGGAATTTTAACGATTATTACTGTCATTTTTCTGTCGGTTTTCATTCGTTTTTTTTGGTGTAAATATGTCTGTCCGCTGGGAGCGCTGAGCAATCTGTTTCAAAATTCCATAATAGTATTTCCTGTCATCCTGCTCTATTTGGTTTTGGTGGTGGCCGGCTTAAAAATTAATATTCTCTGGCTGATTTTAGTCCTCTGTATAATTGGTGCTGCTATTGAAATATTCCGATTTAAATTTTTTACAATTTCACCTTTTAAGATCAAGGTGGACAGGAACTATTGTACTTCCTGCGGACTCTGTGATAAATCCTGCCCTGTGGGTATCGAAGTGTCAAAATATGATACTGTCACACATCCCGATTGTACCCTTTGCCTGGATTGTGTCAAAGCTTGCAAAACAGACAAGGCCATTTCCCTGGCCAATACCCGGTTTAACTGGATACCGCCGGTGGCAATCGTTGTTTTGGTTATTTTTGGAATTTTTATGAGCAAGCAGTTTTCCATGACCACCCTGTCAGAAAGATGGGATAATTTCGAACAGGTTGGAAATGTGGAAATCTTTGAAATGGAAGACCTGAAGAGTGTAAATTGCTATGGCAGTTCCAAAAGTTTGCAGACCAAACTGATGAGAACAAAAGGAATCCACGGACTGGATACCTGGGCCGACCAGAACAAAATAAAAATTTATTATAATGGTAATCAGTTGACTGATACGGATATTAAAGAAGCGATCTTTACACCTTCCAAATACCGGGTACGAAACTACACCGGTGACGAAATACCGGAATCCATTACGGTTTTTTCTGTTCCCGTGGATGAAGTTTTTGATACTTATGATAATAATAACCTCATCCGTATGTTGCAGGAACATGAAGCCATCTGTGGAATTTCAACCAATTTTGGCGAACCCATTGAAGTCGAAATTGCCTATAAAACCGGTGAACTGACGCCGGCGGAAATACGGGAAACCATCGATCGTGGCTATGTTATTAGAAAAACCAGTGATGGTGAAGAAAAGATCAAAGTCCATTTTGAATGTGCTTCTGACGGTGAAATAGTGAAAACTATGACATACCGTGAATTCCTGGATGAATATTTTCAGGGGTATGATCGCCGCTTCAATGATTATGATGAGAAGGACCTGGCGGATCTGGCCATTTATGAAATCGGTATGCCCAATGCTGACAGTTCAACCTCCCGTCGTCGCTTGTCATTTATGACCAGTCATTTATCCTTCAATGATAATATTGTGCGATTTAAGACGCTCTATACAGACCGTTCGGTGGCCCATATTTATTTTGTCAAAGATGCTATTACTGAAGAGGAGATTTATGATCTACTCAGCAGGGATAAGTTGACTGTCATGCTGCGCAGCGGTGATACTAAGGATTTTGATAATCCCTACACTTTTGAAAAACCCGCCCGTGTAGTGGATTTGGAAATAGAATAGTAGACTTTATAACTGATAAAAGGGTAGTCTGCGGGCTGCCCTTTTTTAACCTGAATTATTCAGTTAAATTAAATTTTTAGGAAATTGATTAACAGGAATACACGGATAGTTTTTTTAAATCGCTCGTGAGGCTGTCCCAAAAG
>CAZCHS010000029.1:0-22136 GCA_964498725.1 uncultured bacterium
TATGAATTTTCCAAATTAGTTTTTTAATATATATTTGGTAAACTATTAATTTTATTCTCTTTGCTTGAAGAATTTGAAAATTCATGAATAATTCAGGTTTATGCAAACACCAACACAGATTGCGCACTCCAAAAAAAATAAAGGCCACTCAAAATCGAGCAGCCTTTCTCACAGATCATCAATTACAGAAAACCGACATTATTTCCGCCAGAAACTCGCATTTTCGGAAAAATAGTGCATGATTTTCTTATCGGTAATATAGACTTTCGGATCACCGGGATAGCGAATATAGTCAATCGCCCAGTTGCTTTTTGACCGGGAGACAAAAAGTTTTTCCTTTTTACCTTCCGTCAATTTCAACTCAATTTTCGTGGCTGCTTCATCGGTGATATCATAGGTATCATATTTATCAGGATTTTTCGTCTGGTAACCGGTCTGTTTTCCATCGGCGACAATATTTTCCAGAAACGCGTCAATACGGTTTTGGTTTACTTCACCGGTATCAGGAGTGGCAAATACCCAGGAGGTGTCACCTTTTATCAGTGTCACGGAAAGAGTGTCCTTGCTCACCTTGATCTCTGTTACGGATTCTTTGTCAAAAGTGAAGATCGGTTCCGATTTTTGCTCATACCGGCGGTTTTTCAGAAAGTTCACACCTAGTAACAACAGCGCGATTACCAGCAGTACAATATATTTTGTCCAGGGATTTTTAGCTGCCATAGATTTCCTCCATTCGTTTACGTTTATTTTTATTACGCTTCATACGGAACAAACCGTAAAGGATCACCAGTAGCGATGGCAGAAGAATATTCAGCCATTTCCAGAAAGTCCGGCTGGATTTGGATAATTCATCCAAAGGCCTGGAAGTGACACCGCGGGAGCGGATTTCGATCAGCTCTTCGTCACCTGAGAGATAATCTATTCCATTGGTAATGAAATTGAGATTGGCATCCACTCCACCGGCCGCCTGGTCACTAAAAAATTCATTGTCACCAACAACCAGGATCTGTCCGTTATTCGTGGACTGAATGAATGTATCCTCCTGGTTTCGATCCGTACTGTCAGCAAAATAGCTGGTAAATCCGCCGGTGTAAAGCGCCGCTACAGGCTGGCTGGATTCGGTGAAGGTATTCATTGCCGGATTCGTGTACTGCGGGTTATCTTTGATATCGGGCATTATATTGTAACCCTTGGCCATGGAATACTGTCCCATCTGCTGGGTTGGCACCTGGCTGACTTTGATGGTTCCGGTATTATCGGATGTTTTCATCAGCGAAATGTAATTGTCATTACCGGTGACAGAATAAACAGAATTAGTGAAAAACAGGCGGGCTTCTTCCAGGTCTTTGACAATACTATGATCATCATTGAAATTTTGCACCCAGATAAAGGGGGGATAATCAATGGCTGAGGCAAAGGAGAAAAAACTCTGTTTCTGTTGAATTTGTATCTGTCCGCAGCGTTTATCGATCAGCATTTCCTGACCGATCCCAACGCCATAATTGGCCAGAAAATCATAGAGATTGGATTTGATTTCATTACCAATGCCCTGCTGCAGTTGTGCATCAACCCGGGAAACACCAAGAAATAATTTGCCGCCGCGCATAATATACTGGTCCAGATGATAGAGTTCATCTTCCGACAGGGAATCCGTCACCCCATGCATCAGTAGCGTGTTAATATCGGTTGGAATTTCATTATTCGGGCTGACGGGTCGGACAGAATAGGTCTGGCTCAGGAGTTCTTGCAGATTTTGAGTTTTCAGGTCCGGCGCGGCGGAGTAGATACCGACAGTTTTCATATTAACGGCAGTGAGTTTTTTTATTGCCGCTGTCAGATCGTATTCCAGGCCGCTGGTGCTTTGAATGACCGGCAGTGTTTCCTTTTTATCGTTATAGAGGAGAACCAGTCCCATGTAGACTTTTTTTACTTCCATCTTGTCATTTTCGATTACCTGCAACTGGATTGGCGGGATCTGGTAGGATTGAGCATTGCGCATGGCCTCTTCATCTTCGTCAGGGTTGATGAATTCAAAATGAAAATTACCTTTGGAATAGGCCTGGTACTCTTCCAGCAGGTCCTGCAAATAACGACGTGAATTGGCATATTGTCCCGGCAGATTTTCCGAGAAGAAGACCTTGGCGATCATGCGGTCGTCCAGTTTTTTGATGACGGTTTTACTGGAATTGGAAAGGGAGTAGACATTTTCTTTGGTTAAATCAATTCGAAAGAATAGGGAGCGCAAAGCAATGTTAAAAATTACAATGATCGCAATAATTAATACCAGGTATGTTGTAAACTGTTTTTTATTGTGTATTTGTGTCATGATTTACCTCCACTTTCTCATTTCCAGAACACGAATACTGACGAGCAGAAAGAAACTGATCATCGAAGCGAAATATACAATATTGCGGGAGTCGATCACCCCTTTGGAAATATTGCTCAGATGGTAATCAACGCTCAGGTATTGAATCATGGATGTCAGGAAGGCCGGTACAAAAATCAGGATTTTATCCAGAACGAAAAATACAAAAATGATCAGAAAACTGATAATAAAAGCAGTGATCTGATTATCGGTAATGGTACTGGCGAAAATCCCGATTGAGCTGTAGGCGGCCCCCAAAATTATTAATCCTATATACCCGGAAATCAAGGCGCCAAAATCAAAATTATTCCCCACCGCCAGCAATGTAAATAAGTGCACCAGCGTAAACAGGACTGCGGTACCCAATAAGGAAAGCGCCGCCAGAAACTTGCCGGTAATAATCTCGCTGTCGGCAATTGGCATGGTGGTTAAAAATTCCAGAGTGCCGTCATTCTTTTCCTTGGCCACCAGGCTCATGGTAATGGCCGGCACAAAAAAGAGAAAGGTCAGGGGCGCTACATTGAATAATTGTCTAAGGTCTGATTGACCGATCAGAAAAAAAGTGCTGGTAAAAAACCAACTGTTGATCAATAAAAAGACGATGATCGTAATATAGGCCACCGGCGAATTAAACAGGGAGGCCAATTCTTTTTTATAAATAGTAACAATATTATTTCGCATCAGCTTTTCCTCCTTCCACGGTGAGGTTTCTGAACACATCTTCCAGGCTGACTTTATGTCTGCTCATTTCAAGAATTTTCCAGTTTTTATCAGTAGCATAATCAAAAATATCTTCTCTCGGGTCGATGGTGTTTGGATATTCCAGTTTAACAGTTTTTAAATTATCTTTCACTACAATTTTTAAAATATTAATAGTCTCATTGATTTCTGTTAACCCGTTAATATCACCGTCAGCAGCATTGAGGAGTTCCAGTTCCATCTGTGTATGTCCCTGGAAACTGCTCATCAGTTCTTCGACAGTGCCATCGGCCACAATCTCACCGTTATTGATAATGATTGTGCGATCGGCAGTGGCCTGAATTTCCTGCAGAATATGGCTGGAAATAATCACTGTTTTTTCCTTTCCCAGGGCTTTGATCAGCTCACGGATCTCGGCAATCTGGTTAGGGTCAAGGCCGGTGGTGGGTTCATCCAGGATGAGAATTTTCGGATCATGGATAATGGCCTGGGCCAGTCCCACTCGCTGCCGGAATCCTTTGGATAATTCCTGGATGGGACGGTGGATCACCGGTTTCAGGCCGCACAGATCAATGACCTCTTTCAAACGGGTTGGAAAGTCATTGGGATCGATTTGCCGCGCTTTGCTGACAAATTCCAGAAAATCATAAACAATCATGTCCTCATAGAGCGGATTGTGTTCCGGCAGATAGCCAATCTGTTTACGGGTTTCTTCGGAATTTTCAATCACATCCAGGTCATCGATCATTACTTTACCTTCAGTTGGTGACAGGTAGGATGTTATCATACGCAGGGTAGTGGTTTTACCGGCGCCATTTGGTCCAAGAAAACCAAGAATCTCGCCATCATTCACCACAAAATCGATACCTTTCACAGCATCGACAGTGTCATAGCTTTTTTTTAAGTTTTCAATTCTGATCATATTTTCCCCTTATTCTAAATTCTGTTGTCACAGTGTTCTATATATCAAAAAATTCAATCAATCGGATTGATCTGTTATTAATAATATTGGTTAGCCCTGGTTATTTTTTGTATGACACAAAAAATTGTTCCGGGATTTTTTAATTTTTTTTGGATAGGCAGAAAATTTATTCGGTGGGAATCAGAGGAAATAGAGAAAGGCAGACCGGTAAGCATGGAATCCGGTCTGCCTTTTGTTTTGCGGGATTTTTACTATTTTTTTAAAACTGCATTTCCGGTGCCTGAACTGATTTCAATCGTATTATCAGCCTTTCCGATAGAAAAAGACTTTCTGATGCGGTCTTCGCCACCATTATTATATTCTTCGATGTGATCGAATTTATAATCGCTTTCGATTTTGCCGGCATGTTTAATGGTTGATAATGTATAATGTCCCTGTATCTTTTTGCCATTCATATCCAATTCCACATCGCCGGTGCCGGAGTTCAATTCCAGTTCAAAATTCTCTCCTGAGAAGCCGATTAATTCAACATCACCGGTACCGGAATTTAATTCTGCGAAATCCATAATATATAATTCTTCAATTTCCACTTTACCGGTGCCACTACTGGCTTCAAGTTCACCTTTAAACCCTTGGGCGATGACTTTACCGGTTCCACTGTTTAATTCAAATTCACCGCTGCAATTTTCCAGTTCAATATTACCAGTACCGGAACTGATCTCGAATTCTCCATTGGCATTTAATATCCTTATTGACCCTGTTGCACAGGTGCCTTCAAATTCCGCGGTTATGTCTTTGATGGATAGCTTGCCCGTAGCGGTGCTGAATTCAATTTCCATTCCATCCGGGACTTTGATGATCCAGTTGGAATTTTGATTATTAAAATCATGGCCATTTTCATGGAGGTCTTCCTCAATAACTAATTTATCTTCCTGCTCATCAAAAACAGGGGTAAAATAATCCTCTTTGTAAGAGTAATCCACAGTAATATGGATTCTGTTATCCGCACTTTTTTGGAATTCGCAACTCCCCAGTACACAATCGATCTCCAATTCCGCCTTTTTCGGAAATACCCGGCTGATCTCTTTGCCAACTACAGATGTTATGAACAGAGTGGATAGTAATAATATTAGGGTTATGATACGCTTCATGTTTGATTCCTTTTTAATTGATCCATAGGACAGATTGACTTTGTCCTATGGATTTTCTGCTCAACTGCCAAACTATTTTTTCAGTATTACATCGCCGGAAACGGTTTCAATCGTTATCATTGGATCGTTACCCCGGTTGTAAGTATTTCTAACATATTCATCATTATATTTTTCAAAGGTCGCGGTTCTGTCTGCTTTAAAAGGCGCCCTGATTTTTCCTTGTATTTTGCGGGCGGTCATTTCGATCGTACCGGTAATTTTATGACCATTGTAATCCAGGGTGGCATCACCGGAAGCTGCACTGATCTCAAGATCATGTTTGGGACTGTCCGCCAGAACGACATTAATATCACCGGAAGCCACTGAAAATTTACTGTTTCCTGTCAGAATAACGCCACTGGCATCCAGGTCACCACTGGCTGTGCTGCATTTAAATTTACCCTCGGATTCTTCGATTTCAATATCACCGGAAGCCACTTCCAATTCAAAATCACCTTCCAGATTCTTCGCTTCAATATCACCACTGGCTGTGGACATTTCGATTTTTCCTTTGGAATTTTCAATTAAAATATCGCCGCTGGCCGTACCGAGTTCCAGTTCTCCATTCATATCTTCCACATTAATATCACCGCTGGCGGTTTCCACTTCAACCTCACCTTTTCCTGCGGCCAGTTTGATGTCACCGGAAGCTGTTTTCACCTCAATTGTTGAATTCATATTCTCAATTGACAGATCACCGGAAACTGCCACAAAGTCGATCTCAGTTTCTGCAGGTGCTGTGATCGTCCAGAGCACATTCCCTCTTGAACTTCCTCCTGACCAGTCTTCGCTCAACGCCAAAGTTTTGTTCTGATGATCAAATTCCGGTCTGAAATTTTCCGCGGGTTTTACGTCATATTCGACTTGTACGGTTACTGTTTTGTCATCACCGGCCTTGATTTCACAGTCGCCACTGACAAGTTCTATTTCCAGGATTTCTATGTTTTTAAAATCTTTGGTAATGGTTTTCTTTTCCTGGGCAAAAAGACCATTCATCATTAATAATAGTGACAAAGTTATTGCCACAACTGTAGTTTGTTTCTTCATCTTCTTTTCTCCTTTTTAAAAAAATATTTTTGATTTTGTCAATTATCTGGTTTGAATCTAAACAAGGAAAAATCAGAAGTCGCCGGAATGTATAATTTAGAACAAAAAGGAGGTTCTAATTTATAATTTCGTACTGTTTATCGACGAGAAGGCGCTATATAATTTAATTCTAAAAATAATGATTTATATTCATTCGTTCGAAAATATTACCCTGTATGATTCATAAAAATTATGAACAATACGCGTTTCGCGCCGAGTAACTACTCAGGTACTTTCTTACTGTAAAGGATAATTCCTATTATCCGGTTTTTATAAAAATGGCAGATAAACAGATCCCGATAAATCGGGAGAATTGTCTGTTACAGGAGGCTAAAACATACCTGAGTAGTTACCGCGCCGATATATTTCCTTTTGTCAAAAGTGACTGTTCCATGAATTTTTCATAATGGCGCCAAACCGCGAAAATCCACGGCAGAAATTTAATGATGTTGATCTATGTTATTCTGTGGCTGATCTGTTTTTCTTGCGGTACTGACTGGGCGTCATACCAGAGACCTTCTTAAAAGCGGTATTAAAGGTGGATTTGGAATAGAAACCACACCGATACATTATGTCGGAAATTGTATTATTTTTTTCCCGGGGATCGGTTATCAGCTTTTGGGCCTCCTGAATACGATAGTAATTGATAAAATCATTATAATTTTTCTTATAACGCGCATTGATCAGCCGGGAAAGATAATTATTGTGGGTTTTTAATTTTTGTGCAAGTTTTTTCATGGTCAGATCGGGATCGAGGTAGACCTTATCATCTGCTATTATTCTGTCTAAGTTCTCAATTATATTCGGATCAATTGTATAAACTGGTTTTTCCGGACTATTTGAGGGTTTCAATTTTAAGAAACTCCTTTTTGAGATAACCAGTACACTAAAAAGTATTACAACAACAGCGATAATGAAAAACAGGCCGGTCTTACTAAATATTATACTATCTGCAATTTCCGGTTTGGTGTACAGACCAATATTTTGATCATCTTTCCATTTGATATGAATGAGCCCGTCGGATTCTGTTCCAACCCAGAAATTCCCGTCGCGGTCTTCCATCAGACAAGTAATATATTGCCCGGATAAAACGCCACTGTTTATATTTCGATTTTGCGTCAATATTTTTAACCCGTCATTGATCGTTCCAAGCCAGAGATTATTATCCTTTTCCAAAAAACAGGTGACAGGAACATAATCAGTCCCGGAAAGTTTGGTAAAACGAGATTCAGTGGATTGTAATTGATATATTCCGCCAATTGTACCCACATGCAGATTTCCCATTTTATCACAAAAAAGCGATTTGATCAGCAAATTATCGAGACCATTACCACCGTCATAAATGACAAAGGAATCGTCAAAATACTTAGTCACGCCGCGCTGCAGTGAAGCTATCCAGAGATTTCCCCAACTATCAAATTCCAGGGCGGTAATAATATTCCCGGCCAACCCGTCATCAATAGTATATCTATTCACAGCGCCATTCCTGAGCTTGCAGAGGCCATAGCCGGTACCAACCCAGATATTGCCGTCCCAATCCGATATGATTGTTTTGATATGGTTGTTGGTCAATTTATATGTTTTCCATTCGCCGCTGTAATAAGACAAAAGTCCGCCACCATCGGTGCCGATCCAGAGCCGGTTTTGATTGTCACTATGAAGTGATAAAATTCTGTTGGAAGTTAATTCCGGAGTATTCTCAGTAGTAAATGTTTGAAAAATAGTTCCATCATACCGCGCCAGTCCGGCATTGGTGCCGATCCATATAAATTCATTATGAGCGATTGCGGTAATGTCATTGCCGGGAAGGCCGGAATCCATATCCCATTTTTCTGAAATGTATTGTTCCTTGATATCATAATCAGCCAACAGTAAAATTGGTAAGATCAGAAATAATAGTATGATGTTTTTTGGCTTGATACTTTTACCCTCTGTTTGTTTATTCTGTTTTTAAAAAAATTTTATATAAGACACGAATTACAAAGGCTTGGTTGTCAGTTGTTTTTATCGTCTTCATCGGCCAGTTACTCTGCAAACTAAAATAATGCTAATTCGATCTGAGAATAAAAGGTTTTTCCCTTTCTGAAACAGGAAAAAATAATCTTTTGTTGATGAATTGAATGATATTGTATATAATGAATCAACTGCAAAAAATAGATTAAAATAATTCTCTATTTACAACCCGACAAAATCAATGAGGAAAATATGGACAAAATAGTTGCGCTTCAAAAAGATTTTTTCCAATCCAACAAAACAAAAGATATAAGCTTCCGTCGCAGTCAATTATTAAAATTGCGACGGGTATTGCAAGAAAATGAATCCGCGCTCATGACGGCTATTTACAAAGATTTCAAAAAGTCTGAATTCGATACCTTTACCAATGAATTTTTGTTGCTCTACGAAGATATCAAAGAAGCTCTGAAAAAATTAAAAAAATGGTCAAAGCGCAAACGGGTATGCACAAATCTCGTGAACTTTCCCGCAAAAAGCTACATCATTCCGGAACCCTATGGTGTTTCCCTGATCATTGGGGCGTGGAATTATCCTTACCAGTTGTCCCTGGCCCCTGTCATTCCCGCGATTGCCGCCGGTAATACCGTAGTGCTGAAGCCCAGTGAACTTCCGGCCCATACCAGCGCGGCCATGGCAAAGATGATCAATGAAAATTTTGATCCTGAATTTTTCACAGTAGTGGAAGGCGGAGTGCCGGAAACCCAGGCCCTGCTGAAACAGAACTTTGATAAGATCTTTTTTACCGGCAGTGTACCGGTGGGGAAAATCGTTTACAAGGCCGCCGCTGAAAACCTGACTCCCGTAACACTTGAATTAGGCGGCAAGAGTCCGGCGATCATTACAGAAAATTGCAACTTAAAAGTGACAGTCAAACGATTGATATGGGCAAAATTTCTAAATGCCGGCCAAACCTGTATCGCACCGGATTATGTAGTGGCTCATGAATCAATTAAGGCGGATTTTCTGGCAGCGGCAAAAAAAGAGATTGAAAACGCTCATTATTCCTTTGACAATCATAATTATGTTCAGATCATCAATACTGCCAATTATAACCGGTTAATTGATTTGCTGGATAATAAAAAAATAGTTTACGGTGGCAGCCATGATGAAGCATTACGGTACATTGAGCCGACCATCATGTCCGATATTACTTTTGATGACAAGGTAATGGCGGATGAAATTTTCGGCCCCATTTTACCAGTGATCAGCTATACTAAATTGGATGACATTATAGCAACTATCAAAAACCGTCCGAAACCCCTCTCCTGCTATGTTTACACAAAAGACAAACGGGTCAAGGAAAAAGTTTTGCATGAAATTTCTTTTGGCGGCGGCTGTGTCAATGACGCGATTATGCACATCACCAACAGCAATCTGCCCTTCGGCGGTGTCGGCAATAGCGGCATCGGCACTTATCACGGGGATGCGGGGTTCAAAGCTTTTACTCATTACAAAAGCATTATGGAAAAACCCACCTGGTTTGAGTTGAACTTGAAATATTATCCCTATACCAAAAAGAAACTTAAATTGGTCCGACGCTTTTTTGGCTAAGGATCAGAATCTTATTTCCGCTGATAGGTTTGCTCCATTACCGGATGATTTTTTATATCCATGGGCCGGCAGAATTCAACATCCCTGAAATATTCATCGGCAGCAGATTTTTCCGCCAAACGGCCGGGATCAATTCCTACACTGAAATTGCCATCACGGGTTTTTACCATCAGTTCCTTTTCTTTTTGGACAATAGCTATTTCTTCCCCGTCTGTCACATTCAAGGTCAGTATTTCAAAGGGCATTATATCAATTTTAAGAGTAGTATTGATGTCATTGAATTTATAGGTATATGTAGTGAACCGGCCGCGTTTGAATCCGGCCATTACATTGCCATCGCCCACTAAAAATCCATACTCCAGTCGATTGATCGCATCGGGAATTCGCGGAGCCAGGGTCAGCAGATTGTTGATCATATCGGGCCGAATACCGAGAAAATATTGATACCATATACGCAAGTGTTCTGAGTTTGACCAGGCTTGCAGGTAAGTGCCGGTAATTTTGGCGCGGGTTTTCCCGGGACGCGGATAAGCATCCATATTTTCACAAAGGCCGCCTACAACGCCACGGTTAAGCGCTTTTTCATTCATATTATCAAATAATTTATAAGCGGTTTCCCTCTGTTCAGCTTCAATCATCCGCTGCATGGCAATGCCATTATTCCAAATCCAGATGGTACCGTTGTGATAGGCCTGGTCTTTGTGGTAATTTTCCCAACTATCATGGTAGGGATGGAAAAAATCATCCTGCCGGTTCAGCGAAGCAACACCCCAGGGGTAAACCAGTTCTTCCCAGCAAATACGGGTGGTTTGCCATTTCAGCGTCTGGTCATCGATCATGTCCAGGGCAAAAAGCTGGTTGGGGCGCAATTTAAAATCCTTCTCATCAGTTTCATCGATTCGATCAGCTAAATACTCATGGTCTTCATCAACAAAATCCCGGGCGAAATTTTCTTTTACCTGATCAGCAATTTGTTGCCATTTTTCTGCATTTGTATTATCACCCGTATATTCAGCGAAATAGACGCCGGCAAGTAACTGATTATACCAGAGAGCCTGAATATCATTGGCACGGTTGCCCCGGGGTGAATAGGGCATCAGATCATGGGCCCGGCGCGCGTCCATCCAGGTTTCATTATCAGCATGAACCAAATAATAATTTTCATCAGTCCAGTTTTTCAGCGATCCTTCGATAGAATATTTCACATTATCATAGAGTTCTTTAATAATGGTGGTATCACCGCTGTATTTTACGTATTCCCGCAACTGAATTACAAAACGCGGTGTTCCGTCCGTGGTATGGTAATCTATATTTTCCGGATTGACAATATTGGGGACGCGGCCGAAAAATTTAGAAGCCGGATCGGTTTCCTGATATTCTGCAAAAGAAAGCAGGATTTTTCGCGCCCATTCAAACTGGCCAGTGACAAGACAAGCACCGGGCAGGGCAATAAATTCATCCCGCCCCCAGTATTCATTAAACCATGGCAGGCCCGCGTAAATGCCATGTCCCTGCTGACGGGTGATCAATTGATCCATAGTGCTGACCATCCAGTTCAGGGCCAATTGCAGGGAATCATTGTCACTTTTCAGATAAGTATTTTCCAATAGCAACCGATTCATACGCTGCTTGCGTTCATTTTTCCAACGTACATTATTTTTCCTAACTTCTCTGATCAAATGCGCGGCATCGGCCTGATCATTTCCGGCGGCGATGAAAAACCCCATACCTTTACCGGCCGTCATCACGACGCCGGAATCAAAGAGCACCGGTGTATTGGCTTTTGAACTGACACCAATAATCCGGTTTCCCTCCATGGCTTTGAAAAAAACAATATTGTCAGTTGTTGTAATGTGTTCGACTTTTTCCCCTTTTAAATGTATGCCAATGTCTTTGTCAGAATTTTCCAGAGCGATTTCCAGAATATTTTTATTATCAAACATAAATAATTCTTCCGTCACCTGCTGGTGATGAATTCGGGTCATTTTGTAAGGATAAACCCACACTTCGGTGTCACGGTTATCCAGTTGGTCACCGCTGACAAACAATTCATAACCGTGAAATATTTTTTTCTTGGCAATATTCAATCCTTCAAACCAGGCCCACTCCGGATGATCATTAACATGAGACTGGGTGTAATAATAGGCTGCTTTTTTATTGGTAAAGGAGACCGGCCGGTTTTCACTGGCGGAAACAGGAATTTTCATATTATCAAGCAATTGATAATCAATGGCCTGCTCCGGAGTGCATTGTATTAAACCCAGCGTGATTATAAAAATTACAAATAAATTTTTCATGATTTCCCTAACCTGTTTTAGTTCCACTAATTCTTCAAAATATAGATAAAAACCCATAAATATCGAATAAAAATTAACCTGTGAACCAAATCACAAAATAATCAGCAGAGAAGTTTTAAGTTTTATTGAAAATTATTTGGAGATTTAAACAATGAAAAACCTTTTATTCCTTTTGATTATTCCTATTATGCTGGTGCAACTTACTGCCGGTGATTGCATAACCATAAAACCGACTGACATTGAAAATCATTTCATTTTAGTTGTGGATAAAAGTGGTAGTATGGATGGCAAACCGATCAAAAACATTAAAAGCGCCCTGTACAATTTTGTCGCTGACATGAAATCGGAAGACAAAGCCTCGCTGGTATTTTTTGACAACCAGGTGAAAGTTCACGCCAGCCATACATCAAATAAAAAGGAACTTTTCAATAAAATAGAAAATTTGGATGCGGGTGGCGGCACAGCACTCTACGATGCCCTGGGAAAGGCTTCCCTTCTTGCCCATGAGAACAGAAGCCAGAGCATTATTGTTTTTTTTACAGATGGTATTGATAATAGCAGCAGGCTGTCAGTAAAAAATATCGAAAGTATTGCTCGTTCCCAGGGTATTTATATTTACGGCATCGGCCTGGGAGATATCAACAGAAACACCCTGAAGATGGTAGCGCAGAAAACCAATGGCGATTTTCTCTATGCTGACAATAGCTACCAGCTGATGAATCTCTATAATGATGTGCTTTTTAATTATTACAATTATTTTGACCATAATAAACAAAACAAAGCCCGGCTGATCGTTAAATCACAACCTGCTAAAAAATCCGTTTTTCTCAATGGTGAACTCATAGACAGGAAAATACCGGCTGTGATTGACAATCTGGAACCCGGCACTTATAACATCGTGGTTGAATTTGATCGCGGTAACTGGGAATGCAGGGCTGACCTGAAAGGCGGCTACACCGGTGAGATCAATGCCCGCGAAAATGATCTGGGCCGGGATATAGCGGTGATTTCCGATGTAAAATCCGCAATGGTTTTTCTGGACGGCACCTTCGCCGGGTATACTTCGAAATACCCCTTTGTCGGCAAAAAAGTCAAAACCGGCTGGTTCAGTTCCAAAACAGAATTCAATTTTAACAAACAACTGATATTGGAAAATATTCCCGCCGGCCGGCACAGCATTAAAATAATCGGATTGTCTGAAATGGAAAACTTTTTTTTCCCTCTGGAATCATCAATTAATGTAAACGGAAAAGACCTGATCATAAATGCAGAATTTCTCAGCAATGATATTCAAATCAAAGAAACGACAAAAAATTTACGTGCGATGAAATCCAACTCTCCTTATGATAAAGTCGAAGATATTTTCGACGAATTGGATTAATTTACCCTCATACTAAACCCCCGGGGGGAACTTTGCCCGGTTCCCCCCTTTCCTCAAAATTTCAAATATAATAATTCATAATACTTTGTGACGATCTCATATAAGGTTTTCAGCGCCCGCTCCAGATTTTTAATTGTACATTCCTGTTCGAATTCACGGCGGTCCAGATGAGCGATCTTGCGATCTACAAAAAGCCCCACCTGATCCTCGATCTTATTGAGTTTATCAATATCCGATTCTATCATTTCCTGTGTTAATTCCGTAATGTCAATTTTGGCGGCGGCATAATGGAGTTGCCGCAGCAATTTCATCAGTGATATTTCATCCTTTTGGGTGCCGATTTGCCGCCGTACACTGATGGCAGTTTGAATGAAATAACACTCGTCGACAAACTCAAGAAACTCCTGTTGTAAATCTTTTTCCGGATAATGAGTATAAATTTCATGGTATTTGAGTTGCTTCTCAAGGTCCTTTTGAATGATCTCAATCCATTCCTGCCATTTTTTTCGTTCTTTTTTTAGTGAGCGCATTTCCTATCCTTTTATTTTTATAAAATTTAAAAAAATATCTGTAAAATTACATTAAAATGAAATTTTTATTAGAATCTAAAACTATTTGCATATTTATTTTTAATTGTTTAAAATCGAAAATGAATATGGCATAATACAGATCAAATATTTTTTAAATTCGGACAAATTTTATGAAGGGGCCGCAAAAGATTGGGAGGTTTTTTCTTTAATTTTTTAACCCTTTTAAAAATTTCTAATCAAATAAGCGGTTATAACTTAATTATCAGAGACAATTATGGAAACACAAAGTATTCTCAAACCAAAAACAAGATTAACATTCATCAACAACATTTTATACAAAGTTGATAGTAACAATAAAATTCTAAAATATAAATCCTGGTTAGGGGATTATTTTGCCTTTTTATATGACCGGATCATGGAAAAAAATGTATTCCCAAATAAATTTGATGCAGACATCGCTTTGCACAACAAATTCTGGCGTCAGGAACTGGGAGAATTCCACTATAATAAAATTCTTGAGATTGGAACCGGCAGTGGAGTAGCCGCCAATTGGCTGCATTCATCCAATGAATATCACGGCATTGATATCAGTCCCGGTTTATTAAAAAAGGCTGTGAAAAAATTCCGCCGGTCAGGCTTCAGAAATTGCAATTATTATATTTTAGAATCAAAAAACCTAATATTTTATGATAACTCCTTTGACCTTTGTCTCTGTATATTGACGATGAATTTTTTAACTAATCTGGATAAAGTACTGATGGAAATCAGCCGCGTCTTACAGGATGAGGGGAAATTCTATGGCTGTGTTCCGGTACCGGAAAAAAACCACCTCAACACCCGGATAAATGGCAATCTATTGACAGAAAATCAACTAAAGGAGAAATTCCAAAAACTGGGCTTCAAATGGCATCCATACACCATTGAAAACGGCACATTACTATACTTTAAAGCTGTGAATTTTAAGTAAAATAACTAATCCCGTCCTCTTTTTCCAGCTACCCGGCCATCCCAGGGATTCAAGAAATCCATCTGTTTCCCTAACAATGTATTAAGTGCATTCCAAATATTACTTGTTTATTTGGACAAGCTTACAGAAATTACCGTCATTGCATAATTGCGTTATTTTTAAATTTTGAAAGTTATTGGTATTATAAAACTTTCATGAATTATTTATTTGATTTATATCTAAAGTATAGATAAAAAGAATTTACCGGAGAAAATTTGAAGTCCATTGATAACTGGAATGAAATTTTTAACATAATTTTACCCAATGTTGCCAAGCCCGCCCGCTATGTCGGACAAGAAAGAAATGCAGTCATTAAGGACCTGAACAGTATTGATGTCACCTTTGTCCTGGCATTTCCCGACCTCTATGATGTGGGCATGTCCTATTACGGCTTTCAAATTTTGTATCATCTTTTGAACCGTGAAGAAACCATTGCTGCCGAGCGGGTTTATGCACCCTGGCCGGATTTTGAAGAAGAACTGCGAAAGCACGCCATTCCACTATACAGCCTGGAAAATCATGTTTCCTTACGGGAATTCGATATTATTGGCTTTTCCTTTTCCTATGAACTGGGCTACACCAATATGCTGAATATGCTGGATATGGCCAATATTCCGCTGCTGTCAAAAGACCGCCAACAGCATGATCCCCTGGTCATTGCCGGCGGCGGCAGTATGTTCAATCCGGAACCGGTGACGCCCTTTATTGATTGCATTATTCCCGGTGACGGTGAAGAAATCACAGTGGCATTGACGAAGTTTATCGGCGAACAGAAAAAAAAGAACATACCAAGAGATGAATTACTAAAATCCATTGCCGGCAATTTTCCTACTGTTTATGTGCCAAAATTTTACACCTCCAATGAGAAAACCGGTGAAGTATCTCCGGCTGTTGATTTTGTACCGAAACGCATCAAAGCCAACAAACTCAACAAATTATCAAATGATATATATCCGGAAAAACCATTAATCCCGCTGATGGATATCGCTCAAAACCGCTATGTGGCGGAAATTATGCGGGGATGCACACGAGGATGCAGATTTTGCCAGGCCGGCATGATTTACAGGCCGGTCCGGGAAAGAAAGCCTGACGATATTGCCAGTCAGGTGAGAGAAAGTTTTCCAAACACAGGGTATGACGAACTCTCTTTGTTGTCACTCTCTACTTCTGACTATAACGGGCTGGAAAAATCCGTTTGTCAGATACTGGAGGGTACGCAGCAAAATAGTATGTCCATATCCTTTCCATCGATGAGACTGGACAGTTTTTCTGAAAAAGTCGCTGAATATGCCAAGCAAACCAAGAAATCCGGCTTAACCTTTGCTCCGGAAGCCGGGTCTCAGCGGTTGCGTGATGCCATCAACAAACAAATATCCGAAGAGGAATTGCTAAATTCTGTGAAAATTGCCCTGGAAAATGGCTGGCAACTGGTGAAATTATATTTCATGATCGGCCTCCCGGGAGAAACCATGGAGGATGTTTTGGCAATTGCCGACCTGGTGGAAAAAGTATTGCAGGTTGGCGGCAAACGGCTTAATGTGAATGTGACCTTATCCAGTTTTATTCCAAAACCCTTTACCCCTTTTCAATGGGAAGCACAGGATTCACCGAAATTGATACAGGAAAAAATCGATACTGTGAAACCCATCCTGCGAAAAATGAAAAGAGTAAAAGTCATGAGTAGGGATCCTCGCTACTCACAATTAGAAGGATTGATGTCCAGAGGTGATCGTAAGCTCAGCCATGTTATTTTAAAAGCCTGGCAACGAGGCGCCAAATTTG
Organism: uncultured bacterium; assembly: GCA_964498725.1. Taxonomy (GTDB): domain Bacteria; phylum Fidelibacterota; class UBA2242; order UBA2242; family JAFGTP01; genus JAFGTP01. The sequence continues at coordinate 16,823 of CAZCHS010000029.1, forward strand.
ACAGTTGGCGTGAGTTTTATAATTTTGATCTCTGGGAAACCATTATGGATGAGCTGGGTTATGACCTGTCGGACTACACCGGCGCGCGTGATATTGACGCGCCGCTGCCCTGGGAAGTAATCGATCCGCTCATCAGCAAAATTTTTCTTCTCAAAGAACGGGAAAGAGCTTTTGCTGCACAACTGACACCGGATTGCCGGGAAGGTTGTGTCGGTTGCAATGTCTGTTTTGATGATCTGCAAATGGATCTTGTGGAAAATGAAAAAGGAAATCAGTTTGCCTTTGCAGCCTCTGATTCGGAACAGCAGGACCAAAAATTTCGCTATAGATTGAATTTTGTAAAGACCGGAGCGGCAAAATTCACCTCCCACCTTGATATAATTCGCATTTTTAAACAAGCGTTGAAAGGTGCCCAATTTGATCTATGTTATACGGGAGGATATAACAAAAAACCCAAGATTTCAGCAGGATTCCCCCTTCCCTACGCCTTTACATCGGAAGATGAATATATTGAAGTTTTTCTGAAAAATCCTGTTGAAAAGATTGACAAACAGCTGAATGAACACCTTCCTGAAGGATTAAGAATCAAAAATTTTAAACAATTAGACTCAGGAACAGCTTCAGTTTCTAATTTGGTGATTGGATTTATTTACCAGGCCAGTTTTGTTGATAAACTGCCCGGTACGATCAAATCAGAGGTTGAAGAGGTTCTGAATCAAAAAAATTTATGGATTGAGCGCATCAAAAAGAATAAAAGCAAAAAACTTGATGCCCGCAAATTTATTCAGTCCATCGAGATCCGTGACAATCAAGTGGAAATGACACTCAATGTCATTGACGGACGCACAGTAAAAGTCCATGAAATTCTCGATCTGCTGAATCTCAGTGAGAAAAAATTCTACGTTCTCAGGAAAAAAACATTGTTCAAAGCGGAATTTTTCGACTAGTCTGAATACCACTGGTGAGAAAAATTCTTGATAGTAATCAGTAATACTGGTATTCGTTTTTTGAATTAGAAAAGAGGAAACCGGAAAATGAATAAGCGAATTTTGATAAGCAAATCCGCGCGAGAAACACGGGTCGCTATTCACGAAAACGGGGAACTTGTCGATTTTTTTGTAGAAAATTTTGAAAGTACCCGTTCCGTAGGAAATATTTACAAAGGTGAAGTGGAAAATGTCATTAGTGGTATACAAGCCGCTTTTGTTGATATCGGATTAGAAAAAAATGCTTTTCTACCCTTTGCCGAGGTTGGCGATCCAAAAAGCGCCGCATCATTAGTGGGAGATATTGAAGGTGACAATTCCGATGATATACACCGCAACACCAAGAAAAAAAGCAATCGGGACCTTAATAAAGTCAAATTGAAAAAGGGCCAGGAAATACTGGTTCAGGTTATTAAAGAACCTTTTGGCGAAAAAGGCGCCCGGGTCACCACGGATTTAAGTATTCCGGGACGCTTTATCGTATTAGTCCCTTATGTGGACTATATCGGCGTCTCAAAAAAAATTAAAAGCAGATCAGAACGGGATGAATTGCGTGATATTGCCAAGGCCATTAAGCCAGAGGGCATGGGCATTATTCTGCGAACTGTAACCAAGGAAGCTGACCGGGAAGCCCTGGAATCAGACCTGAACAATTTGCTGGAAGAATGGGAACGGATTGAAGAAAAAGTCCGTCGCTCACCGGTGAAAACCTGTGTCTACCAGGACATGTCCACCGCCTCTTCAATTCTCCGGGACGTTATGTCCAGGGATATTTCCAAAATTTTAGTTGACGATAAAGGATTATATCGGCGCTTATTGAGCTATGTAAAATCGGTCTCGCCGGAATATGCACAAAAAGTCGAGTTATACAAATCCAAAGTTCCCATGTTCGATCAATTGGGCGTTGAAAAAGAATTTCGTAAATCCCTGCGCAAAAAAGTCTGGCTGAAAAATGGCGGCTTTATTATTATCGAACATACGGAAGCTATGACAACCATTGATGTGAATAGCGGTAAATTCATCAGCAAATCCGATCATGAAAAAATATCCCTGAAAACCAATATTCTGGCCTCCCAGGAAATCGCCAAACAATTACGCCTGCGGGACATTGGCGGCCTGATCGTGATTGATTATATTGACATGCAGAACCGGTCCAACAGGAAAAAGGTCTTTAATGAAATTCGGAAGGAATTAAAAAAGGACAAAGCCGCGGTCTCCATTCTGGAAATCTCAGATTTTGGGTTGCTGGAAATGACACGGCAGCGCACCCGCCCCAATTTATTACATTCGGTGAGTGAGCCCTGCCCGCTTTGCAAAGGTTCCGGACGGATCATGTCAAAAGGAAGCCTGGTAACCCAGATCGAAAGCTGGTTCCGCCGCTTTAAATATCAATCCAAAGAAAGACGGCTGGAGCTCTATATTCATCCGGAAATTGCCAGCTATTTGCGCATGAATGAAAAAAATCTTATTCGCAAAATGCAGTGGAAATATTTTATCAGAATTAAACTAAAAGAAGATTCCACCGTAAATATTGATGATTTCAAGGTCTTTTCCGTTAAAAATGGCGTGGAAATTACTGATAAATATTAATCTTGACATTAAAAATTCATTAGCTTAACTTTACCCGCCTTATTGAAAAGGAGAAAAGGATACAATGAAAAGAGAAAATTACGCAATCGCAGAAATCGCAGGTAAACAAGTTATTCTGGAGCCTGGCAAAAAAATTCGTGTTCCAAAGTTGGATTTGGAAGAAGGTGCTGAATATACAGCTGACAAAATTTTATATCTCAGAAAAGGTGATGACGTAACCGTTGGACAGCCCTATCTTGAAGATAGCGCAATTAAAACAACTGTGGTTGGTCATGATAGAGAAGCCAAAATCATCGTTTATAAAAAACATCGCAGAAAACGTTATGATGTAAAAAAAGGCCACCGTCAGAATTATTCAGTGATTGAAGTTGAAAAATTTGCAAACTAATTTGCAATTAAAGAATTAAAAATCAGGAGTTATCATGGCTCATAAAAAAGGAATGGGAAGTACCAGTAATGGTCGCGACAGTATCGCAAAAAGACTGGGCGTCAAAAGATCCGCCGGTCAAAGCGTTTCCGCCGGATGTATTATCGTTCGTCAGCGCGGTACCAAAATTCATCCCGGTATCAATGTTGGCAAAGGCGGCGATGACACGCTGTTCGCATTAACAGACGGTACAGTCAGTTTCGTAACCAAAGCAGGCAACAAAAAGTTCGCTAACGTTATGTAAACTAACCCAAAAACAAATGGTAAAAAATTTAGTCCCGATTCCATCGGGACTTTTTTTTATCCTGGATAATCCCAAGGATTCGTCTGTGTTCTCAAAATCAATTTGGGAACCAGTTGAGACCTCACCGGTAAATCCATTCAAATTGATTTTTATTGAAATATCATTGAACTTGTTAGTAGAAATTCTTTATTTAATCATCAAACATTATATTAAACTATGAATCAAATAAAAACCAAAAAATCTTTTGAAATATCCACACCGCTGGACATTCCCGATATAGTGCTAAAAAAATGGCAAAACATCCTCGATATCATAGCAAAGGTCATTGACGTTCCGGCAGCTCTGATCATGCGTCTGGTGGAATCCGATATCGAAGTTTTTCTCTCCAGCCGGACAACTGGTAATCCCTATGAAAAAGGGGCCAAAGAACACTTTTGGGATTCCGGACTCTATTGTGAAACCGTGATCAGAAAAGACCAAAAACTTTTAGTTCCCAACGCCCTTAAGAGCGAAAAGTGGAAAAACAATCCTGACGTCAAACTTAACATGATATCCTATTTGGGCTATCCACTTGTTTTACCAAATGGTGTCCCCTTCGGAACAATCTGTGTTCTTGACAAACAGGAACATTCATTCCCAAAAATCTTCCAGGATCTGTTGCAAAATTACCGGGATGTTGTCCAGGGACACCTGGAGCTGGCATTTATGAATCAGTCATTAGGTGAAAAGAATAAGCAATTGACCGATTACATTGAAGAAATAAAAACCCTCAGAGGCATAATTCCCATTTGTTCCCATTGTAAAAAAATCAGGAATAGCAAAGGGTATTGGACCCGGGTTGAAAAATATATAGAAGACCATAGTGACGCGAAATTCAGCCATGGAATTTGTGAAGAATGCATGGAAGAACTTTATAGTAATCAGTCCTGGTTTAAGGAAAAATAGATCAACCAACTCTGGCATTTAAAATAAGCTTATAAAACTCATGATTTCGCAATGGATTTTCATTGAAATAAAAGAGATGTGAATTCTCCCTGGTATCACTGCAGCCAAACCCCCTCACCGCACCATCACAGACCTTTTCCACCTGAAGGGCAATTTCACTTTCGTAACGAATTGGCGTTCGCACCGGCAGAACCTTTTTGATTGTCATGAAATCCGGTGTCAGATAGTCAATGTGATAATGATAATACTTTTTCTTCAGATGATGGTGCCGGATACGCTTGTCCAGATTGGCCATGCCGGAGCCGACATAAACATAGAATCCGGGCTGAAATACAAATTTTCCTAACTTGCCGATTTCGATTTCCTGCGTTTTTTTATTTTCCATTAAAAGCAGGTAAGCGCCTTTGCTGATTGTATTTTTCACAGTTTTTGAATAGTCAACCGGCACTGATGTGAAACTGTCCAAATCGATCGTAACCGGATCCGGCAAACGGATTTTTCCGGCACAAAATTGGACTTTGTCAGCAGTCAAAAAACTTTTAGCATACTCAAAATCCACATGGTAATTGGGATGGAATTTTTCCGCGCCGAAATTGGTGATCAGGAAGTAAACATACTTTTTGATGTTTGGAAATTCATTTTCATTCAGCTCATCGATATGCTTTTTACCGCGAACTGTTGGCGCATCAGGAAACATGGCCACGCCATTGTGGATCAGAGTGCAGGATTTGACCTCCACAAAAGCCTGAGTATTATCCGCAAAAGTCAGCAAGAAATCAATCCGTGAATTTTTGTATGTCACTTCCCGCTGAATGGTTTTGATATTGGAAAATTCCGGTATCTTGCCGGCTTTCAACAATTCATGGAAAACCTTATTGACTTTTACCGTATCCAGAAATACTAAATGCCCCTGGTAGCGGGTCGCAACCACTTTATAATTAAACTTTGGTGTCGGGTGATATGCCAGATAAAATATTGCGCCTTTGTAGAGAAATTCCTCCATGCGCCCGGTATTGGGCACATAGGCGCGGATTTCTTCGCCCCGGTATTCCAAATGCATCACAAATCGGTTAGGCCGGTCAAGAAATGTTGCTGCGATATATTGGTCGTAAAACTTCATAT
>CAZCHS010000029.1:22236-26131 GCA_964498725.1 uncultured bacterium
TCATTCACATATTATCAAATTTGTCAATTCTTATCCGTGCAATTCTGCTAATCCGTGTCCCAAAAAAAGTCTCATTCCGGCGCGTACCATTTGAATTCGCCGGTATCAAACAATTGCACCAATTGCTCGGCGCTTTGTTCGGATTTACGCACTACTGCTTCCCGGGTATTAAAGGAATTATGCGGCGTAAAGATTACGTTGGGATATTGCTGCAATTCTTTCACAGCATCCACTTCTTTGGAGTCCACCTCTTTTCCGGAGCGCAGGCTGACCGCCAGTTTTGCTTCGTCTTTGTAAACATCCACGCCAATGCCGCCCAGTTTATTTTCTTTCAATAGTTTCAGCAATTCCGATGGATAGGACAATTCACCGCGGGCAATATTGACAAACAATGCATTGGGCTTGGCTTTGGCCAGTTTTTCGTAAGTGAAATAGTTTTCGTTTTCCGGGGTCAGGTTCATGGCGCAGGCAATAATGTCGGCTTTGCCTACCGCATCATCAAAAGTGGTGTAATCCACAAAAGGGTATTTCTCTTCCAGGTCGACGCCGAAAACCGTCATGCCCAGGCCCTGCCCGATTTTAACGATTTCCGACCCAATATTTCCTACTCCCATCACCAACAGGGTCTTGCCTTCAATTTCAGTTCCGGTCAGCCCGTCGCGATGGAAGGTCTTGAAAGATTCTGTCTGCACCGGCAGTTTACGGGCCAGCGCCATCCAAAGCGTCAACGCCTGTTCCGCCACCGAGCGGTTGCAATAGAGTGGCAGATAACCGAGTTTGACATCAGCCGCTGTTTCGGATTTGTATTTCAGCAGGTGGTCATAACCGGTGCTGCGGGATAGGATCGCCATCAAATCGTCAGCCCAATCCAGGGGAAGGGTGGATTGTGTGCGAACACTGATCACCTTTGCCGGTGGTGTGTCATCGCCATTTTCCTGAATGGTTTTCCAGGTATAGCCGGCCCTGATGCTTTCCGGCATGTACTTTTTCAGTTGTTCCTGCTCTTCTTCAAAAGCTTCGTAAAAGTAAACATCGTATTTCATTTTTATTCCTTTATTTACCGCGGATTTACGCAGAATTAAAACGGATTTTATTTTAACCGTAATCTGTTCACCAATAAGCGGCCGAATTAATGATTTGTCATTTGCGTGATGTTAACCTTCCTTCGGCATATTGATGAAGAATACTTGAAATTAATGTTTGGTATGGTAGCCCAAGTTCAGCGGCGGTCGTTTTTATTGAATCTAAATCATTTGTTGAAAGTCTTATATTAATTCGGTTATCTTTTTTTAATGTATTCTTTGCAATTTCACGATGCTGTTTAATTTCATCTTGTAAATTATCAACAGATTCCCACTCTTCATTTTCCAATGATTGTAATAATTCTTTTTCTTCATGGTCTAATATAAAATTCTTCATTTTTTATCTCCGAGATATTTTTTGGTAAATTGTCTGCTAGGTATTATTGTTTTAAGAAATCTTTCATTATTTTGTTCAACAAATGGAACGATATGAACATAGTTATTAATATTTACAACAAGTATTTTTTGATGGTCATAATTTTTATTATTGGGATGCTTAATAATATCAATTAAGTCACCCTTTTCAACATGCATTACTATTTGTTCAAAACTTACATTTCGAGTTTTTTTCAATATAGTATTTTTTTCTTTATTCCATTTATAAAATATCATAGATTAAATATATGACACTGTGTGCCTTTAGTCAACATCTTAAAAATTAATTTAGTCATCTGCTGAACAAAAACGATATTCTAAATCATTCTATCGAGATAGACTTGAAAGGTCTTGGAGTCCTTCTTCAAACCGCCGCATCCCTTCCTGTAAATTCTCCAAACTGTTGGCATAGGAAAAGCGCAGGCAGGTATCGACGCCAAAAGCGGAACCGGGAACCACAGCGATCTGTTTGTTTTCCAGCAGCCAGGTACAGAGTTCCACATCGGTTGTTAATCCTTTGGTATTGGTTTCAAGATAATGGGAAATATCGGGAAAACAGTAAAAAGCGCCCCGGGGTTCCAGGCAGGTGATATGGTCAATTTTATTAAGCGCTTTCGTCATGTAATTTTTCCGTTCCTCAAAAGCCAGGCGCATTTTTTCCAGGCTACCGTCATCGATGGTGAGCGCAGCAATGGCGGCTTTCTGAGTGATGGAATTGATGCATGACGCTGTGTGGCTTTGAATTTTTACCGATTTTTCAATAATATCCTCTGGCCCTACCGCGTAGCCCAGCCGCCAGCCGGTCATGGCATAGGCTTTGGAAACACCATTGATGATCACGGTCAGGTCTTTGGCTTTGGGCGAAGTTTCAGCGATGGAGTAATGCTTGGCATCGCCGTAAACCAGTTTTTCATATATTTCATCGGAAATAACAATAATATTGTGTTTCACGCAAACATCGGCGATTTCCGCCAGCTCGGCCCGGGTGTAGATCATGCCGGATGGATTCGAGGGGGAATTCAGGATCAGGGCTTTGGCATTGGGTAATGAGTTTATCAATTTCTCCAATTTTTTAGCATTCACCTTAAAATTATCATCAGCAGAAGTTTCAAGATAAATTGACTCTCCGTCCGCCAATTCAACTTGCGAAGGATAACTCACCCAGTAGGGCGTGGGAATGATCACCTGGTCGCCGGGATTGCAAATAGCGGTGAGGACTGTGACAATCGCGGCTTTGGCGCCGGGCGTGACAATGATATTTTCCGGTTTGTAATCCAGGTGGTTGTCGATTTTCATCTTTTCCATAATGGCGTTTTTCAATTCCGGAATTCCGGCGGATACAGTGTATTTGGTAAAGTTGTCGTCAATGGCCTGTTTGGCGGCCGTTTTAATGTGGTCCGGTGTGTTGAAGTCCGGTTCACCAACACCAAAATTGATAATGTCAAGGCCGGCGGCCATCATCTGTTTTGCTTTGCCAAACACCGCCAGGGTCGGCGAGGTTTTGATGGCTTTTGCTTTGTTTGATAATATCAGTGTCATGTCCACTCCTGTACTTAATATTTTTATTGCCGTCAAAGTACTATTTTTAAAAAATTAAATCAAGAAAATTTGTTTGTATCGGTGATGCTTGAATATTTTTTAGGACACGGATTAACAGAATTGCACGGATAAGAGTGACGATGTAAAAAACTGTAGGCGACAATTCCAATTGTCGCTTCGAATGAAAATCGCGCTGCATAATGGTGTGGAGTTGGTGAGACATGCATCTTGTACACGGATTTTTACATGATAACACGGATAATGAATTTGTATTTGGAAATGGGTTTGTTCCTTAAAAATATATCCTGCTCGCGGATGATATAAATTTACGCGGATCGCTTTACTCCTTTCAAATGGTTGCAGACCTTTGAAATGGTGTTCCTGAAGAGAAGAATATTCTTGTACATAAATCTTCGTTTCACTTCGCTTTGCAGGCGGATTTTTACATGATAACACGGATAATTGATTTTTATTTGAGAATCGTTTTGTTTCTTAAAAATATATCCTGCTCGCGGATGATATAAATTTACGCGGATCGCTCTACTCCTTTCAAATGGTTCCCGATATTCATCGGGACAGGCTCACCTTTGAAATGGTGTTCATGAAAAGAAGAATAGTTTTGTACACAAATCTTCGTTTCACTTCGCTTTGCAGGCGGATCTTTGCATGATGACACGGATAATGAATTTTTATTTGGGAATGGGTTTGTTTTTTTCTGCATTATTCATAAAAAACTTTGATTTATTCCGGCAAAACCATAATTTACCTTCGGCACTGTTAAAAGAGGTGACCCTTTTTTGTTTAATCATAAAAATTTGCCACATTTTTTTAGGCTGTGTTCCGACGAGGACTGTAGCTGACGTGGCGGAGCATTGTCCGGTAATTCCGTCTACGCTGCG
>CAZCHS010000029.1:26231-29215 GCA_964498725.1 uncultured bacterium
TCCGTCTACGCTGCGTCGGGCAAGGAGGTTGAGAGTGGTGATGTTGTGGTAGCTGTTCAGAGGATACAATTATTCAGCGGGTCAAGAATACCAATATTTTCATGAATAATGCAGGGTAAGAAGCTATTACAAAAATATGGGGAAAAACTTATCTGTGTTAGATATTTATATTTACCTGATGAGAAAAAGCGAATGAAAACAGTTGAATTAATCGAAGAAATAGAAGATTGGGAACAAAAACCAAATAAAATTTCATGGAATAAAATTATGCATCTGAAGGTTGCGTATGGGGAAACACATATTGACCGATTAATCAGAGCAGCCGGCGGTAAATGGAACAAGGAAAACTGGTACTGGGAGTTGGAGTATCGTGAAGTTATATCTTTAGGACTTGAAAGTAGAATTATCCATGATTAAATTGGATAGAATTAACAGTCTGGATATTATGGAATTACTTAAAAAAAATTATACAAAAATCTTTCTACATGTAGAAAGACTTTCTATATTTAGAAAGTTGTTTCTGTATATAGAAACTTTTTTGGCGAGAAAAATGTCGGTCAGTAATATGTTAGAGTAATAAAAGTAGGAAATGCATAAAAATTTAGAAAAAGTATTTAATATATTTTGTATTACAAAAATTAATTCATAAAATTGTTTTAGATACGAATGGAAAATCTTTATAAAGGGATAAAAAAATATAGGAATAAATTAAAAGATTACTTCCTAGATTTAGAACGGCTTTATAATTTAAAAATAGGAGGTGGGTATGTTCATGTTTAATAGTTCATAATAATTTTTTTTATTTTATTTGTGAAATGTAATTTGTTATTTCAATAAGTAAAAATTAAGAAAGGAGAATTCTTTGAAAAGGATAATTATACTCTATATAATAATTTTATCTAATATGTCATATTCTCAGAATATTAAAGAGAAATCATTCTTTAAAAATTTTGAAATATCTGTAGGAGGTAATTATACAGAGTTATATACAACTGAAAATAATGGTGGAATAGGTTATAATATAGGATTGTATAAAAGAAAAGAATTTATAAAAAAATGGAGGATTAAGTATGGTATAAATTTTACATCAAAACAATCAAAACAATATAATAAAACAATTCGTTCCGATATGATGAGTGGAGGGAATGTTTTATATTGGCAAGATATGGATTGTAAATTTAATTTTCTCAATTTTAATCTATTTATAGAAATACCTGTCATCATATCTAAAGATGTGCAATTTTATTCATTCTTAGGTAGTGGACTTGAATTATTTTTATTTGATCAAGTTAAATCAAAGTTATTAAAATTAAAAGAATATGAGTTGCTTGAGATATATGAAAATGGAATAGACAAATATGATTATTATTATGGAGATAATTCTGCACCATATAAATTTTTAAATCGAATAAATAACACTGGTTTTTCCTTAGTAATAGGAACTGGTATTAAGTATGATAAACTTGATTTCAATATTTATTATGAAAAAAGTATTCATGACATTAATGATATTGGATCAATTGTATTTGAAGAAAGATACCATGCATTCAATTTTTCTATGGGAATAACAATATAAAAAAGGAGTATAAAATGAAGAAGTTTATTTATGTTTATCTATTAATTACAAGTATTATTACTATTTTATCAGCATCAAATCTTCCTGCATCTCGTATTGTAGATTGGGGGAATGCAGGATTATATTCAGATTCTCCTATTTATGCGGATAATATTATTACAATTGCAAATTCCGGATCAATAAAAGCAAATATTGATGCTGCTATTGCACAAGCAAATGATTCAAGTGGCACAACAATCATATATTTTCCTGAAGGTGTTTATACAATTACAGGAACAATCCTTATTAACAATGTTAAAAATTCAGGGATTATTTTTCAAGGAGATGGTCCAGATAAAACAATATTAAAATTTGATAATGTCGATAGAAATAATCATTGTTTTTATATTAGTGGTTGGTCAAATTCCGAAATATCCACAACATACAATTTGTTTAAAGGCAATAATCAAATTGATTGTGATGGTGGATCATTAACTACTGGGGACTGGATTGTGTTTTGTGAACCTGGATTTGATGATGATTATGGTAGTAGTAGTCCTTATATAGGTCAAGTTTCAAAAATTACTAACAACAATCCATCAAATAATGTTATTACATTAAAAGATAATTTCTCCAAATACTATTCCGGGTCAAATAATATATGGGTTAAAAAAATTAACCCAACAATGAATATAGGTTTTGAAAATTTTAAAATCAAAAGAACAAATCCATCCAATAATGATGGATCACGATGGAATAAGGTTGATATATCTGGTAAGACTTTCGGATTTGATAAATGTGTAAATTGCTGGATAAAAGGTGTAGAGAGCTATAATTGTACGGGATATCACGTACATATTTATCAATCTTCACATATAGAAGTGAGTGGTTGTTATATTCATCATGCAACAAATTATAACAGTTGGAACGGTTCAGGCTATGGTGTTGTATTAGGAAATCAAACAACAAATTGTTTGATTGAAAATAATATATTTAAAGAAACAAGGCATGCTATGTTAGTAGGAACTGGAGCAAATTCTAATGTATTTGGATATAATTTCTCGTATGATAGTGAATGGGATTATCCTGGTTATCCTGGTGATATTAGATTGCATGGTAGGTATCCATATGCAAATCTATTTGAAGGTAATTCCGTAAATTTAATATATGCAGATGATACACACGGTGATAATGGTTATTATAATACTTTTTTAAGAAATTATCAGAGAACAACTTCTTCAAATGGATCATATAATTTAAGATTAGAAAATACAAAATATTCAAACTGCATTGCAAATAAAATTGAAGGTGGGATTAGTACAAGTAATTCTAATTATTTATATGATTTTTGTATTGCTGATTATACAGGACAAATTTTTACACATGGTGAATATTTTTTATCACCTAATAATCCAAATTGGAGATCATT
>CAZCHS010000030.1:0-28269 GCA_964498725.1 uncultured bacterium
GCAACTTTTCCCTTGTTTTTATTTTACAAAAAAGTTAAAATTCAAGCCTTGCGTAAAAAAATGAATCAATTATAAAGAGGGAGAAAAACATTGAGCAAAAGTTTTAAAGAAATCTTAGCCGAGTACAGTATCTGGGGATTTGCCTTTGGTTATTTTGCCTGTTATGTACCCTATAGTTTTATGGCAAAAGTGATGAGCAGAGGACTGTTGCCGTCATTGGATGGCACCGGATTAGCCGGTTTTTCAATACTGCCGGTAACCGCCCTGGCGACAACCCTGGCAATGATCGTAACCATTTCCATCCTGGGTTGGTGGAAATACGCTTCACACTCCACGCTATTGGGCATGCGCGTACCACACCCTACCAAATGGACATTTCTATCCGGTGTTTGTACGGCTCTGATCATCGGAACCACCACCCTGGCTTACACCTTTGAAGGATTGAGCATTGTCTTTGCCATGGTTCTGATGCGTGGCGGTGTTTTGATTATCGGTCCCATTGTAGACAAGATCACCCGCCGCAAAGTCCGCTGGTTTGCCTATGCGGGAATGTCTTTTTCCTTATTCGCATTATTAATCAGCCTCTTTGATACCAGTGGTTACCGGGTTCCTCTATTGGCAGGAATTGTCATTGCCATCTACCTGGCCAGTTATTTTATTCGCTTTCAATTTATGAGCCGGCTGGCAAAATCCGAAAGTGCTGATGCCAACAAACGGTATTTTGTGGAAGAGCAAATGACGGCAACACCGATGTTTGTTTTGATGCTCGTAATTCTGGCAATTTTTAATACCGGTGAAATTACCGAAACTGTTAGATTGGGATTTACCTATCACTGGAATCAGCCATATTTATGGGCCCTGGTTATGATTGGGGTTTTATCGCAGGGAACAGGCGTATTCGGCACATTAGTATTGCTGGATAAAAATGAAAATACCTATTGTATTCCGGTTAATCGTTCCTCCAGCATTATTGCCGGCGTAATTGCGTCCTATTTACTGACACTTTTAGGTGAACAGGCGCCAGCCACCAGCCGACTGATCAGCGCGGGCCTGATTGTTTTTGCAATTTTGTTCCTGACGATTCCACCGGCCCTGGCGAAACGAAAAGAAATGCAAATTAAATAAATGATGGAGAGAAATATGGCAAACAAAAACTTTGATATTATCATCTTGAATGGCCGTCCGGCGTCCGGTAAATCCGAAGTCATCGACTATATCAAAAAAACTCCTGCCCGGGAACGCACCGAGCGTTTTCATGTGGCGGAATTTGACGATATCGATGATTTTCCAATGTTATGGACCTGGTTTGAGGAAGATGCCATTCTGGAAAAGATATTCAACAAACCCCGCATGCATTCCACCCCGGAGGGATATTTTCTGCATGAATATCAGTGGCACCTGCTGATCGAAAGACTTTCCCTGGAATATCAAAAACGGTTGCGGGACAATGATAATTATCACGAAAAATATACTACTTTGATAGAATTTTCCAGGGGTACAGAGCATGGCGGATACCAGGAAGCCTATCAGCACCTGAGCGATGAAATTCTCGAACGGGCGGCAATTTTTTACATTGATGTACCTTATTCGGAATCATTGCGCAAAAACCGCAACCGCTTTAATCCTGACAAACCGGATTCCATCCTGGAACATGGATTACCGGATGAAAAACTGGAAAAAATGTATAAAGAAGTTGACTGGGAAGAATTCAAAGGCGATGACCCGGAATACATAATGATCAAAGGTCACAAAGTGCCTTATGTAGTTCTGGATAATAAAGATGATATTACCACCGCCAGAGACGCGAAACTGGGCGACGCTTTGGAGATACTGTTCCAAAAACTTTGGGACTTAAAAAAGAAAAAATAAACTCAAGAAATAGAGCAACCAATAAGCCCTGAATCGTTTTCGGGGCTTTTTTATTTCTTATCCAGTTTCTTCCGGACCTCTTTTAAAAGCACTTTTTTGGTAAAAGGACTGTAGATATAATCATCTTCTTCATGCATGACATCATCTTCAAATATGATATCTTCTTTATAACTGACCAGGTAAAGTAGTTTCAGCTGAGGATATTGCCGTTTTAGTTCTTCAAATAGTTCCTTGCCATACATATCCTCCAATTTTACACTGGTGATTAGCAGGTCAATACCGCCATCCAGTTTTTCGACACTATCCAATGCGTCATTGCCATTTTCAGCCTTCAAAAACCGGTAGCCATTTTTTGTCAGGTTAAACTTAGCAAAATCAACGATCTTTTTATCATTGTCAACAAAAAAGACCGTTTCATTTCCACCGGGTATCTCTTCTTTACCTTTTTTAAATTCCTGAAGTTCTTTCAGGGTTCTCTCCCACTGATCCAAAAATTCAAAACTACGCTCAATTGCATGTTTTAATTTTTCAAAATCAAAGGGTTTAAATATTATGGTTTCAGCGCCATTGGTAAAGGCCGATAGTCCATAGCGAAATTTGACATGGCCGGTGGTCATGATGACCCGAATCATCGGGTAGGTATTTTTGATTTTTTCAATTAATTTGATGCCATCCATGCGCGGCATCTTTATGTCGGTGATGACTAAAGGAAAGGGACGTTTGCGGATAAGATCAAAGGCTTCTTTTCCATCTCTGGCCAGGGTTACCTCATAACCATTTTGAGTTAGAAAAACCTTTAATAAATTGAGCGCTGATTCATTATCATCAACCACCAGTATTTTTTTTCTCATCTTATATCCTAAAACACTTATGATTAAACATATACATAAAAATCATGTTTTCAAAATTTTAAAAACCCCGAAGAAAAGATCTTCGGGGCATACCAGTCTCCACTGGTTATTCATTTCCATCCTGAAGACAGAAACGAAAATTATGTAATATCAATAATCATTAGTAGTGTCTGCTTCCTGATGCCTGACAATATTTAGTGTCGAACTGGCGCCAATCCTGTTGGCGCCGGCTTTTACCATAGCCATGGCATCGGAAAAAGTCCGCACACCGCCGCTGGCTTTGACACCGGCTTTATGCCCGACTGTTTTGCGCATCAGCTGTATATCTTCAACCGTTGCGCCGGCCTTGCTGAAACCGGTAGATGTTTTCACAAACCCGGCCCCGGCCTGAACAGCAAGTTCACAAGCCTTAATTTTTTCATCATCAGTTAAAAGTGCTGTTTCAATGATCACTTTGACGATTTTTCCCCCGGCGGCTTTGACCACTGCGGCAATATCCTGCTTTACCCGGTCATAATTTCCGGATTTCAAAGCGCCGATATTGATGACCATATCGAATTCTTCCGCGCCATCAGCAAGGGCTTGTCCGGTTTCCATTTTTTTAATAGCGGTAGCATTGGCTCCCAGCGGAAAACCGATGACAACTGCCACGGGAATGCCACTTCCTGTAAGTTCCTGCACGGCAGTTTTTACATAACAGGGATTAACACAAACTGAAGCGGTTTTCATTTCCACGGCTTCGCGGCAGATTTGAATAATATCATCACTGGTAGTCTCCGGTTTCAGAGCAGTGTGGTCAATAATCGCGGCAATATTTTTTTCGGCATCAGCGGGGGAAATTTCTATATTAAATTCAGGATTAGCCATTTTCAACTCCGATTATTTAAAATAACTGACAAATTTTCCCGCCAAAACATTGGCTTCTTCTTTGGAAGGCGCTTCGGCAATGACCCTGACGATCGGTTCCGTATTGGATTTTCTGATGTGCACCCAACTGTTTTCAAAGATCAGTTTGACGCCATCATCGGTATTAACCTCCATGGGTTCTTTAATTTCAAAGAGTTTTTCGATCTCTTCCGACAGATCACCCACTTCTGCTTCCACTTTATTTTTTACCATGACGAATTGTGGAATAGTATCCATGATCTCGGCCACTGTTTTTTCTTCAAATGCCAATAAAAACAAAATAATCGCCATCCCGGCCAGGGAATCGCGGCCTCTTTTAGAAAAAGGCAAAATAATTCCGCCATTTCCTTCGCCACCTAAAACACCATTGGTTTCATGCAGTTTTTCAACGACATTGATTTCGCCCACCGGTGTGCGGGTTACTTTTCCGTTGAATTCTTCAGCAACTTTATCCAGCGCCATAGTGGTGGATAGGTTGGTTACAATTTCTCTGTCAACTGAAATTACACGTTGCAGCATCAGTCTGGCCGCCAGCACCAGGGTTGATTCTTCGGAAAGCGCATTTCCCTTATTGTCAACAATAGCAAGGCGATCACCGTCAGGATCAACGGCAAAACCAATATCGGCTTTATTTTTGGCAACAGCTTCTTCAAGTTCTTTAAGATTCTCACGCGTCGGTTCCGGTGTGCGGGGAAAATCCTTTTTGCCATTACAATTGATGGCAATAACATCGCATTCAAGTGCTTCCAGAAGTTTTGGGCCGGCTTCAAAGGCGCCACCATTGACCGCGTCAAACACCACCTTGAACTTTTTGGCTTTGATCTTGTCAATATTAATGTAATGCATGCTTAATATATCATTCACATGATGGTCAATCGCTTCTTTATCTTCAATAATTTCCGGTAATTCTTTCGGCGCTTTGGGCAGGCTCTTTTCCAGTTCCTTACGGGATTCCTGCAATTCCAGCATTGCATCCCCATTCAGAAACTCACCTTTTTCATTAATGAATTTCAGGCCATTCCAGGGTAATGGATTATGGCTGGCAGTAATGGAAATGCCGCCCTGGGCCTGATGATAATAGGTGGCATATTGTATAGTAGGGGTCGGGCAGATGCCAATATTTACAACTTTGGCCCCGGCACTGCGAATGCCTTCAATGATTGTTTCCATAATTTTTTCACCGCTTTTGCGGGTATCACGGCCCACGACAATCCGGGTGGCGCCAACTTTTTTAACAAAAGCAGCTGCATAGGCTCTCAAAAATGAATCGCTCATATCTTTGTCATGAGCTCTGACGCCTGATAAACTTTCAATAATCATAATTTTCCTCATCTATTGGGTTCATATTAATTCAGATCAATAATTTATGGTTTCAAAAACTAAAGGTCAACAGCATTGCAGGGAACCAAAAACCATTCAAACAATTGTTTTTAATAATAATACACCAATGGTCTGTTTTTCCAAATCATCAATTTCCATTAACTGTCTTATTTTTTTACTATTACACTGAAAATATTAAATTTATAAAAACCTTAATAAACAATATATTAAATCCATAAACTTTCAAATTTAATGTAACCTCTGTTTAGTTAAATTTAAAATAAATTCATAATACTTTCACTTGGCATATTTTAAAAAAATATTTAAGTTCTCAAAATTTCAAACTGACCCGGAGTAACAATGAAAGACAATTTTAGAGTTTTATCCCTTATATTTTTAACAATCTTCCTGCTTTTCTCCTGTAATGAAAAGAAAAATGAGGATTTGGTACAGCAGGAATTAGCAATTAACAAACCTCCCAAATTTATCTTTTTATTCATCGGAGACGGAATGTCTTTTAGCCAGGTCAGTATCGCCAAGGCTCTTCAGCGTCATGACGAATTTCGCCTTTTCAAAAGACCGGATTTTGGTGACCAGCCAATGGCAATGGAACAATTTCCCGTCACCGGAGTGTCCACTACCTTTGCTGAAGACCGCTATGTCACAGAATCTTCAGCCGCCGGCACTGCCCTTGCCACCGGAAAAAAAACCTCCTGCGGAACAGTGTCAATGAACAGTGCTCATACTGAAGATTATAAAACTATCGCGGAAATGGCCCGTGACAAGGGAATGAAAGTGGGGATTGTCTCCAGTGTCAGTATCGATCACGCCACACCGGCCTGTTTTTATGCTCATGAAAAAGATCGTGGAAAATACAATCAAATCGCGAATCAAATGGCTATGAGCCGGTTTGATTATTTTGGCGGCGGTTTTGCCCGTGGCGGTCTGCCCGATGAATTAAAAAAAGAAAACGCCAAAGATATCTTACAAACCATGAAATCTGCCGGCTACAAAATCGCCTCTGATAGAAATGGTCTCGCAGATGTAATGCCCGGCGATAAATGCTGGGCCTTTAACCAGGAATATGACACTGACGCCGCGCTTCATTATGAAATAGATAAACCCGCCGGTCACATGGATTTGGCTGATTTTACCGCTGAAGGAATCCGCATTCTTTACAATGCCAAAGGATTTTTCATGATGGTGGAAAGTGGCAAAATCGACTGGGCTTGCCACGCTAATGATGTGGTATCTGTCGCCCATGAAATGGCCAATTTTGATGAATCTATTGCCCGGGCGGTTGAATTTTACAAACAGCACCCGAAAGAAACGCTGATCATTATTACCGGTGATCATGAATGCGGCGGTTTGAGTCTGGGCTATTCCGCCGCCAAATATGAATCCGCCTTTGATGTGCTGAACCACCAAAAGATCAGTTATCAAAATTTTGCGGTGAAAGTCAACCGCTGGAAAAAGAACCCAAATATATCTCAGGCAATGGTACTGGATAGCGTCGGTCATTATTTTGGTCTGGGCAATTCTGATCTGAACGCCAAACTCGCCCTGTCCAATTACGAAACAAAGCGGTTGCTGGAAGCCTATGCACTCAGTTTCGATAAAACAACCAAAGAAGATGAAGAAGAATATTACGTTAACTATGGCAGTTATGACCCGTTGACCGTGACCGTCACGCATCTGCTAAATCAAAAAGCAGGGATCAACTGGTCAACTTATTCCCATACACCGGTGCCGGTGCCGGTCTATGCAATGGGCGTTGGTGATCGCTATTTCAGCGGCCAACTGGACAATACGGATATCGCGAATAATATTATCAGGATATCAAGATTAGAATAACCTTCGAAATTCTCGCAAGAATTATTATTTTTACCAATGATTATAACCCAGCATAAAACACGTCTGAATATTGTCTTTACTCTGGTGATCACTCTTCTTTCACTGGTCTTAATTTTTATGCCCACAGGCTATGAGAATCCAATTGTAAAGCAAAATAGTTTGCGCGTGAAAGCCGAGGTGCTAAAAGTTGATAATTCATCACTACAACAGAGCGGAATTGTATTTACAGGCTCACAGTCATTACAATTAAAAATTCTGTCCGGAAAATTCAAATCCCACACTGTAACAGCAGAAAATATATTGACCGGACAAAAACGGCTGGACCGCATCTATAATCCTGAAGATAAAATTTTGGCCGTAATCATCCCAAGCCAGGACAACAGTGAAATTCTCAGTGCCAGAGCACAGAGTATCTACCGAATTAATATAGAAATTGTACTCTTTTCCTTATTCGCGCTTTTCCTGGTGGCTTTTGCCGGCTGGACCGGATTCAAAGCATTGCTCTCTTTTGTTTTTACCGCACTCGCGATCTGGAAAATACTGATACCCCTCTTTTTAGCCGGATTTCCACCCCTGGCAACAGCTTTACTGATCATTACCCTGATTACCACCACGATCATTTTGCTGATTGCCTCATTTACAAAAAAAGCCCTGGTTGCCTTAACCGGATCAATATCGGGAATCGGTCTGACATCGCTGCTGTCGGTAATTTTTGGTTACTGGCTAAAAATTCCCGGTACCGTACAGGAGTTCTCGGAAACAATTCTTTATGCCGGCTTTCATAAACTTTCCATCACTGATATTTTTCTATCGGGAATTTTTATTTCCGCCAGTGGCGCCTTAATGGATATTGCCATGGATATTGCCGCCTCCCAGCAGGAGATCAAACATAAACGTCCGGATATTCAGACCAAAGAACTGATCATATCGGGATTTACCATTGCACGGCCGGTCATCGGAACAATGACAACCACACTGCTTTTTGCCTACAGTGGCAGTTTTATGTTTACTTTCATGGCTTTTATGGCCAAAGGTACCCCGTTAATTGTCTTTCTTAATACTAATTATATTGCCGCCGAAATACTACAAACCCTGGTAGGCAGTTTCGGGTTGGTACTGGTTGCTCCCTTTACCGCAATAATCGGTGGCATTGTGTATTGCCATAAATTTACTTAAACTTATGATTGAATCATTTTTGGGAGGCTATAATGTTAAAAGGATTAATTATACTATTGATTTGTCTGATCGTCAATTTACACGGGGAAAATGATATGATAAAATTGCCAAAACCAAGCACAAAAAGCGATGTGTCGCTGGAAGAAACGCTGGCTTCCCGACGGTCTGTCCGGCAATATAAAGATACTGCTTTGGATATGGCAACGATCAGCCAACTGTTATGGGCCGGACAGGGAATCACGAATTCACGTAATTTCCGCACCGCGCCATCAGCCGGTGCTACTTTTCCTTTAGACCTTTATATTCTTATTGGTAAATCCGATATAATCTCCCCCGGACTCTACCGTTATTATCCTGAAGAACAGGCGTTATCACTGAGCAGAAAAGGTGATTTACGAACAGACTTGGCGGCCGTTGCTCTTAACCAGCCCATGGTTAAAAAAGCGCCGGTTACCATCATTTTTTCAGCCACCTACAGCAGAACCACAAGTCGATATGGTGACCGTGGCGTTATGTATGTGCACAACGAAGTGGGTCACGCCGCACAGAATATTTATCTGCAATGTGAAACACTCGGTTTGGGGACAGTGGCCATCGGCGCTTTTAATGATGAAAAAGCCAACCGCTTCATGCAGTTCACTCAGGAAAAAGAAGTTGTTTACATGATGCCGGTGGGTTATGTTAAATAATTCAAAATTTTAACGGGTATTCTTCAAGTGCTTGGAAAAATCCAATTTTTCATTTATTTTTTCATACTATGAAAACAAAGAATACCAAAGATATCCTGCTGAAAAAAGGATTAAAACCCACCTACCAGAGAATCGCCATCTATGATTTTTTGGATAAAAACAGAATACATCCGACTGTCGATAAAATCTACGCGATGCTCTACCCGGATATCCCCACCATATCCAAAACAACTATTTATAACACCCTAAAACTCTTTATGAAAAAAAACCTCGTAAAGGGGTTAACCATCGGCGGTGCTGAAAAACATTATGATGTTAATGTCACACCCCATCACCATTTTTACTGTTGTAAATGCGGCCGGGTATTTGATATTGACATCCATTGTCCCTTTTATAACAATAAACAGGCAATGGTAGACGGCAATTTGGTTCAGGAAATTCATGGTTATTTTAAGGGAACATGTAAGAACTGCATTTAATAACCATTTGTTAATTAAACTGTCAGAATAAATCATATTTTTTTTAAATGTCACTTGACAATCAGTCTAACTGTTGTTAATTTATATTTGAAATGATTACAAATATGCAAAATATTAAAAAGTTGATTGATGCCAAAGGTGTAAAACCTACATTGCACCGTATCAAAATTCTTGAGTACCTGATGACCCATGAAAATCATCCTACTGTTGATAGAATATATGAGGATATTGTTAGCAGCATCCCCACAATTTCCAAAACCACGGTTTATAACACCCTTAAAATATTTGTCAATAAAGACATTATTACCGAATTAACTATCACCGGCAGTGAAACCCATTATGACATAAAAGGGGATGATCACCACCATTTTTATTGTACCCAATGCAAAAAGATTTTTGATATTCATTCCAATTGCAATTATGACTGTAATTTAAAAAAAGATATTGATGGAAACCGAATCAACACTTATCAATGTTATTATAAAGGTATATGCAAAAATTGTCTGAATAAAACAAAGATTAAGCGATCAAGGGAGAGTTAACTCTGATTAAAATAACTATTGACTTTTTGAGATTTATAAACTAATTAAAAAACCGAGGTGTTTATGAGCAAAGAAAAAGTATTAGACGCATTTCAAGAGGAAAAGAAACCCATGCGGCCGGGAGAAATCGCACAATCAACCGGGCTGGATAAAAAAGATGTTTCAAAATATATTAAAGAACTAAAAAATGAAGATAAGATATACTCACCCAAACGGTGTTTTTATCAGATTAAATAAAATTTTGTATGTTTAATTTTAGATGGAGAAGAAAATTATGAAAGACGTCAAAGGTACCCAAACCGAAAAAAATCTGCTAACTGCATTTGCCGGCGAATCACAAGCCAGAAACCGCTATACCTATTTCGCCAGTCAGGCGAAAAAAGAAGGATTTGTTCAGATTGCTGATATTTTCATCGAAACCGCTAACCAGGAAAAGGAACATGCGAAAAGAATGTTTAAGTTCCTCAAAAGCGGTGAAGAGGTTGAAATCACAGCGGCTTTTCCTGCCGGCGCTATCAAAGACACCATGGCAAATCTTCAGGCGGCTGCCGACGGTGAATATTATGAATGGTCGGAAATGTATCCCGGTTTTGCTAAAGTTGCCCGTGAAGAAGGATTTGACAAAATTGCGGAAGCTTTTGAAGCCATTGCCATAGCGGAAAAACAACATGAAAACCGCTACAATCAATTATGGAAAAACATTGAAGCCGGTGCAGTTTTCAAAAAAGGTGAAAAAGTAGTCTGGCGCTGCCGCAATTGTGGCTACCTGCACGAATCTGAAGAAGCGCCAAAAGTATGTCCCGCTTGTGCACACCCACAGGCCCACTTTGAAATTTTTATCGAAAAATATTAATTAAAAGTATTGTTTAAGACAAAAAAAAGGAGAATGAATTATGAGTAAATATGAATGTACAGTATGTGGCTATATCTATGATCCGGCAAAAGGTGATCCCGACAGTGGTATTAACCCCGGAACCTCTTTCGAGGATTTACCCGATGATTGGGTATGCCCGGAATGTGGTGTCGGAAAAGAAGATTTTGAAAAACTGGAGGAATAATTGGCTGTCCAAGAAATTAAACCTAACGTATTAGCAGTAGGTGCAAAACACTGGGATAGAAGATTATTTGATGAACTGATCCCGTTACCCGACGGGACCAGTTACAATTCCTATCTGATTCAGGGATCTGAAAAAACAGCCCTGATTGACACCGTTGAACCGGAAGTCAATGAGCAGTTGTTCAGAAACCTGGAAAAAGCCGGCGTCAAGAAAATAGATTACATAATATCCAATCACGCGGAGCAGGACCATTCCGGTTCACTCCCTGATGTGCTGGAAAAATATCCTGAAGCAAAAGTTGTTACAAATCCAAAGTGTAAAACCATGCTGCAGGATCTGCTGCCTTTGAAAGACGACGTTTTCATTGTTAAAGATGATGAAGAAGAACTTTCATTGGGTGATAAAACATTAAAATTTTTACTAACCCCATGGGTTCACTGGCCGGAAACAATGTCGACCTATCTTAAAGAGGATAAGATTTTGTTTTCCTGTGATTTTTTCGGTGCTCATGTGGCAGCCAGCAAGTTGTTTGTCCAGGACGAAGCCCTGGTAGTAGAAGCAGCCAAACGATATTATGCTGAAATCATGATGCCATTCCGTCGCAAGATCAGACACAATATGAAAAAAGTGGGTGAATATGACATTGATTATATCGCACCCAGCCATGGCCAGGTTTATGATAAACCGGAATTGATCATGGATGCCTATAGCGACTGGATTTCTGCCGATGTAAAAAACGAAGTGGTTCTTCCTTTTGTTTCAATGCACGGCAGTACCCGTAAAATGGTTGATCACTTGATCGACGCGCTTACGGAAAGAAATATCACAGTCAAACCATACAGTCTGACTGAAGGTGACCTTGGCGATCTGGCGATCGACCTGGTGGATGCAGCAACCATAATAATTGCAGCACCTACAGTATTAAGTGGCGCGCACCCGGAAGCACTCTATGGTGCCGCACTAATCAACGCCCTCAGACCAAAAACCAAATATGCCGGTATTATCGGTTCTTTTGGTTGGGGCGGATTAATGGAAAAACAACTGGGATCCATGCTGAATAAATTAAAAGTGGAATACTTTGATTCAGTGATCATTAAAGGTGATCCCGATAAAGACAATTTTAAAGCTCTGGATGAATTGGCTGACGCTATAAAAGCAAAGCATCAGGAGTTATAAAACGGAGGAGATTATGGCAACTTTCAATCCCAGCGAAATCTATCAGTTCGCTATCAAAATTGAAGAAAACGGTGAGAAGTTCTACCTGAGTATGGTAGACAAATTAGACAATGAAAAAGTAATCAAGCTATTTAAACGATTGGCGGGAGAGGAGGTCAAGCACAAAGCAACCTTCAAAAAACTGCTGTCATCCTTTGAAGATTACAAACCGCCGGAAAGCTTTCAGGATGAATATTTTCAATATCTGAAAGCCTATGCCGATAATCTCGTTTTTAACTTTAATAAATTCGATAAGACCATTGAAAAAATTGATACTATTGAAGATGCTTTTCAGTTTGCCATTGAAAAAGAGCTGGATACAATAGCTTATTTCAGGGAAATGAAGGAATTGGTCCCTGAAGGTGAAAAGACAAAAGTTGAAAATATCATAGACGAAGAAAGGAAACATGTGGTTCTGTTAACAGAACTAAAACAAGACGTATTAAATTAAAAACCAAATGAGGCAAAACAATGAAATTAAGAGAAGTATACAAATGTGAAATATGTGGCAATATCGTGGAAATCGTCCATGTTGGAGGAGCACCACTGGTATGTTGCGGTGAAGAAATGAAATTGATGGAAGAACAGACAGAAGAATCTTCCCAGGAAAAACATGTCCCATTCATTCAAAAAGAAGATGGTAAAGTAACCGTAAAAATCGGTGAAAATGAAACCCATCCGATGACAGAAAAACACCACATCGAATGGATTGAACTGATTGCCGATGGTAAAACCTACAGGCAACATCTCAGTCCCGATGATGAACCAAAGGCGGTATTTCACATTGATGCCGATGAAGTATCAGCCCGTGAATATTGCAATGTTCACGGATTGTGGAAAAGTTAACCTCTAACCAAAAGGAAAATAGAGATGATCCAAAAAAATATGGAAAAAGCTCTCAATGAGCAGATCAATAAGGAGCTCTTTTCGGCATATCTTTATCAGGCCATGTCAGCACATGCCTCCCATGAAGGCTTACCAGGTATTGCTAACTGGATGGATGTGCAGGCCAAAGAAGAAATGTTTCATGCCCGCAAAATCTATGATTATATAGATGAACAGGGTGGTAAGATTATCCTTAAAACCATCGAACAACCTGACAGTGAGTTTGATTCGGTTAAAGATATGTTTGAAAAAACCCTTGAACATGAGCAATTCGTCACAAAATCCATTCATGACCTGGTCGCCCTGGCGCGTCAGGAAAATGATTACGCCACAGAGATATTTTTACAGTGGTTTGTGACAGAGCAAGTTGAAGAAGAATCAACAGCAAATGAATTGCTCGATCGCATCAATTTAGTCGGTGATAAAGGTAATGGACTGTATATGTTTGACAAAGAATTGTCCGGCAGAACATTTACCGAACCGGCTGATGAAGAATAAATAATTATGATCAGGTGGACAAAGTGTTCACCTGATTATTTTATTGGTGAAAAAAGGAGATGAGCATGACAAAAGATTTTTTATTAATAGTCGTAAACAAACGAAAAAAAGAAGCTGTAACCGTACAAAAAATCCTGACGGAATGGGGATGTTATATCAAAACCCGGCTGGGATTACATGAAGATTGCCTGGACAATTGTTCCGAAGTAGGTACAATTATTCTTGAGGTGGTGGGCGATAAAGACAAGCATGAAGAAATGCAGCGTAAACTGAACCTGCTCCCCGGCGTTACAGCCAAATTAGTAAAAATGGAAATTAAAGAATAAAACTTTTTGTTCTTTGAAATTCTGACCATTAACAGTCATTTATCAGAAGCGGCAAACCCAATTGTCGCTTTCTGATTTTTTAAACAGGCCTCTTAAGTTATTCTCCTTCATGGAATTCGCCTTACTCAGGAATATCTCCGGCTAATTTGTGCTTTTTATAAAGGATTTGAACTTTTATGATCAGATCACTTATAAGAATTACAAAATTAGCAATCCAGCTGAAAAGGAGACACAGATGATAACTAATATAATGATCCTTTTACTAACGTCAATAACAGTCAATGATACAATAAGCGAGGAACCAGTGAAATATAACAAATTGACTCCTGCTGAAGAGCAGGTAATTATTCACAAAGGGACAGAGCGTCCTTTTTCCGGAGAATTACTGAATAACAAAACCAAAGGCACCTATACTTGTAAACAATGTGACGCGCCCCTGTATAAATCCGATGATAAATTTGATTCCGGTTGCGGTTGGCCGAGTTTTGATGATGAAATTCCCAGCGCAATCAAACGTCAAACAGACGCAGATGGCCGTCGAACGGAAATCCTCTGTGCCAATTGCGGTGCCCATTTGGGACATATCTTTACCGGCGAGCAATTAACTGACAAGAACAACCGCCATTGTGTCAATTCCATTTCAATGAATTTTGTGCCGGATACACAAAAAACCGCCTATTTCGCAGCCGGCTGTTTCTGGGGCGTCGAGCATTTTTTTAAAGAAACCCCCGGCGTCATATCAACGGATGTAGGCTATATGGGCGGCCATACCAAAAATCCCAGTTACCAGGATGTCTGTTATGCGGAAACCGGTCATGCCGAGGCCGTAAAAGTAGTCTATAACTCAGAAAAAACCAGTTACGAAGAGCTGGTAAAATTATTTTTTGAAATACATGATTTTACGCAAGTAAACCGCCAGGGCCCGGATATCGGCGAACAGTACCGGTCCGCCATCTTTTATACTGATAAAGAACAAAAACAGACCGCCCGTAAAATAAAAAAGCAGTTAGAGCAGAAAGAATACAAGGTCGCAACAAAAATTGAAAAGTCCCGTAAATTCTGGATGGGCGAAGATTTTCACCAGGACTATTATGACAAAACAGGCAAACAACCTTATTGTCATTTTCGCAGAAAAATATTTAACCGGTAATACAAAAGAGGATTAAATGGCACATCATGATCATGATATGGAAATGAACAATTCCACTGCCTTTCGTATGTTTTTTACGATGGCAATGAATTTCATTATCACTATAGCAGAAATCATCGGCGGCATAATGTCCGGAAGCCTGGCGTTAATTTCCGACGCCATGCACAATCTGACCGACGGTATTGCTATTATCATCAGTTATATCGCCCTGAAATTAAAAAAAGCCGGAACCTCCAACAAGCACACCTTCGGACTTAAAAGGGCGGAAATTTTTGCGGCTGTCATCAATGCGACAGTGCTCTTTTTTGTATCAATATTTTTATTTTATGAAGCAATTAAACGGTTTATAACACCACATCCGATTGAAGGCCACTTAATGATAATTATCGCTTCAATCGGCTTGGTGGCCAATGTCACCGGCGCTTTGTTGTTGCACCGGGATTCTAAAACAAATATTAATATAAAATCAGCCTATCTGCATTTATTTGCCGATTCCCTCTCATCGATTACGGTAATTATCGGTGGAATTTTAATTGCAGTGTATAGCATTTATTGGATTGATCCGCTGCTGACTATTCTGATTGCGTTGTATGTATTGAAAGAGAGCCTTGTAATTTTGAAAGAATCATCCCATATACTGATGGAGGGCACACCCCTTACAATTGATCCGGACAAAATTCAAAAAGACCTGGAAAAAATTCCTGAAGTATCCGGCATTCATCATATTCATATCTGGAGTGTCGGTGAAAAGGATATTCATTTTGAAAGCCATGTGGATGTCAGTGATATGCTAATCAGTAAAACGCAATCAATACAGGAAAAAATTGAGCAGAAATTAAGCGACCATGGTATTACCCATATTACGCTTCAATTTGAATGTGATATCTGCCAAAATAAAAATTTGATAAATGAACATTAGCAGTAATTTTCCGAAGATTTAACAAATGAGAGATTCACAAAACTTCTTTTTTTTTACAAATCCAGCAAAGAAATTTTCAGAAGATAAAAAATAACAAGGAGGAGAGATGAATCAATTTGCCAGACAATTAATCAAAAAAGAAGGCTGGACCGGCATGATGATGGGTAATTACGCTATTGCCCGCGCCATGTTTGAAGCCGGCGTCAATGTCGCCACCACATACCCGGGGTCACCGGTGCCGGAAATCGCCAACGCCATTTTAACTGTACCGGAAGAAGAGCGTGATCTCTATTTTCAATATTCAACGAATGAAAAAGTTGCCCTGGAAACCGCTTTCGGCGCCAGTATTAACGGGCACCTTTCTACAGTATTTTTCAAATCTGTCGGTCTGAATGTCGCTGCTGATTCGGCAGTACAATTGGGCTTATTGAATGTGATCGGTGGAATGGTAATAATTCTGGGCGATGATCCCGGCGCCCATTCTTCCCAAAATGAGCAGGATAACCGGCACTTTGCCAGAAAATCCTATATCCCCATGTTTGAACCCTCAACTCCCACTGAGGCTTACCACATGTTTCTGGAGGCCACAAAACTTTCTAAAAAACACCAAATGCCGGTTTTTCTCAGATTAACAACACATGTCTGCCACGCCAAGGAAGAAATTGAATTCAGTGATATATTGACAGAGAGTCATGACTGGACATCTGAATTCGATCCTGCCAACGGCCCCTACCTGCCAATTACCCGGAGTGTCTTTCCACTCAAAAAAAGAGCCTTAGGAAAACTTAAAAAACTGGAAAAATATTCCGATAAATCCTCCTTCAATAAATTATTAATAAACAATCATTCAGAGCAGGGAATTATTACCGCTTCAATGCCGGTATTGTCTGTTCAGGAAAATCTATTAGAAATTGAAGAAAAAATCGATGTTTTACAATTGGGTTTTACTTTTCCCTGGCCAAAACAAAAGGTGAAAGATTTCCTGAAAAACCATGACGAAGTCCTGATTCTGGAGGAATTGGACAG
Source organism: uncultured bacterium (assembly GCA_964498725.1). GTDB lineage: Bacteria > Fidelibacterota > UBA2242 > UBA2242 > JAFGTP01 > JAFGTP01. The sequence goes on from CAZCHS010000030.1 coordinate 16,764, forward strand.
GATCATGGAGCAGGAAATCAAAGCCATGGCCTTTGATGAGAAAATTGACTGCAAAATCCTCTCTCGTAAGGAAGATGATGATCTGATGGGTGAACTTCTCCCCCATCGAACCTGGAAAATTTTATCCGATCATTGGCCGGAGTTATTCAAACCAATAGAGTTTCCAGAACCCTACGAAGTCGGCGACCGTGTGGCCCAGATGTGTCCCGGATGTGGCCACCGGTCTGCATTTCACGCCATCAAAAAGGCGCTGCCGGAAAACACTATTACTGTTGGTGATATCGGCTGCCATTCCCTGGGATTCTTCCGCCCCTATTATATGGGGCAATCCCTCTTATCCATGGGACATTCCAACGGTACCGGCGCCGGCTTATCCATTCGCAATCAGGACCGCAAAGTGCTCACTTTTATTGGCGATTCAACCTTTTTTCATGCCGGACTACCCGGTGTTGTTAACGCCGTGATGCATGATCATGACTTTACATTAGTGGTCATGGAAAACAACACAACTGCCATGACCGGCCATCAACCCCATGCCGGAACCGGTGAAATCGGCGCAAAGGTGCCATTACAAAAATTACTGGAAACCATGGGCGTAAAATTTCTGCGCCGGGTTGACACTTACAAACAATCTGAACTCACGGAACACATTAAAGAGGCGTTGGAATACAAGGGGTTTTCTGTGGTAATTGCTTCCCATCCTTGTATGCTGAAATTCACCCGTCAACAGCGCAAAAAACCAAACTATAAACCGCGTCATGTGAACCTGGATCAGGATATTTGCAACCAGACATATGAATGTATTGAAAAATTCGGCTGCCCGACCTTTACCCGGCATGAAGACGGTTCCGTTACGATCAATGAAGACCTTTGTATCGGTGACGGCTCCTGCATACAGACCTGTCCGGTGAGCGCGATCAAACATTCACACAAGGAGGATAAATAATGAAACAATTAAATATATATATGACCGGAGTAGGCGGCCAGGGAATCGGATTGCTATCTGAAGTGATGTCCCGCGCTTTTTATAAATTAGGCAAACCGGTAAAAGCCGTGGATACCCATGGACTGGCCCAACGGGGCGGTTCGGTTGTCTCTCAATTACGGGTGGGTGAAAATGTCTTTTCACCTCTGATCATGCCGGGCCGGGCAGACATCATCCTCTCCCTCGAAAGGCTGGAAGCCCTGCGGGCTATGGCGGAAATGCTGAAACCCGGTGGAAAAGTGCTCTACTACGACGCCAATTTCCAAACTATTGACAATCGTCTGGGAAAGGACCAGTATCCCGGCATAGCCGAATTAACAGAACTGGCATCCAAAAAAAATGCTGAAATTTTACGGGCTTTCAAAGAAGACCTGCCCGATGCCCGGATGCAAAATGTTGTGCTTCTCGGGGTGCTGGCCAAAGCCAACTGGATCGAAGGATTTACCATTGATCTGGTTGATGAAATATTAAAAGAAACTATTCCGGCAAAGATTTATGAAAGCAATAGGAAGATATTGGGAGCAATCTAAAAATTACTAAAATTAACCTAAAAGTGAGGTATAAAACATGAGCATAAAAGAAGGACAGAAAGCACCGGATTTTTGTTTAAATGATAAAGACGGCAATAAAGTATGCTTAAAAGATTACCGGGGCAAATGGGTCGTATTGTATTTTTATCCCAAAGACAATACACCAGGTTGTACCAAAGAATCAATCGCCTTTTCTGAAGAACTTGAAACAATAAAAGAATTGAATGCCGAAGTTCTCGGTATTTCTCCGGATTCAGAAAAAAGCCATACGAAATTTGCTGACAAACATAACCTGAAGGTAACTCTGCTCAGTGATCCGGAAAAAGAGGTATTGAAATCCTATAATGTATGGCAATTGAAGAAAATGTTTGGCCGTGAAGTCTATGGTGTTGTCCGCTCAACTTTTTTGATCAATCCTGAAGGAAATATTGAAAAAGCCTGGAATAAAGTCAAAGTGAACGGACATGTGGAAGATGTGGTTTGCTCTTTGAAAGACATTCAGTAAGACGCTGTGAATGACAGCTAACCTTCGCAATGGTCATGCAATAGGTAACGTCAGAATTTTATAGGAACTAAGAGGTAACTAAATGAAAAATATAATAATCGCTTTTTTTGATGCCAAACCCTATGACCGGGAGGTATTCAAGAAGGTAAATGAAAAATTTGGTTATACGCTCAAATTTTTCGACAATAAATTAACACCGGAAACAGCAATCCTGGCAAAAGACGCGGATACGGTTTGTATATTCGTCAATGATCAACTGACCAGTGAATTGATCGACAAACTCAACAGCTACGATATCAACCTGGTTGCCTTACGTTCAGCCGGTTACAATAATGTGGATTTGAAAGCCGCCTACGGCAGAATGCATGTGGTCCGGGTACCGGCCTATTCCCCCTATGCCGTGGCAGAGCACACTGTGGCCCTGATTTTATCCCTGAACCGTAAAATTCATAAGGCCTATTACCGGGTCAAGGATAATAATTTTACAATCAATGGTTTTAAGGGCTTTGATATGCGCGGTAAAACACTGGGCGTGATCGGTACCGGTAAGATCGGCAAAATATTCATTGATATCATGTCAGGATTTGGTATGAAAATTTTAGCCTATGATCCATTCCCGGACGAAGAATATGCTCAAAATAAATCCATGGAATATGTTGATCTGGACAGACTTTACAAAGAATCGGACATCATTTCATTGAATTGTCCATTGAACAAAAGCACCTATCATATCATCAATACCGATAGTATTAAGAAAATGAAAAACAGAGTGATGATCGTGAATACCGGTCGCGGCCATCTGATTGACACCAAAGCGCTGATTGAGGGTTTAAAAAATCAAAAAATCGGGTCGGCGGCTTTGGACGTTTACGAAGAGGAAAGCAAATATTTTTTTGAAGATTTTTCCAATCAGATCATCGATGATGATACACTTACCATATTGCTATCATTAAACAATGTGCTGATCACGTCCCACCAGGGCTTTTTTACAGAAGAAGCGCTGAACAATATTGCCACCACAACACTGGAAAATGTCACCGAATATTTCAACGGTAAAAATCTCACCAATGAAATCTGTTACAAATGCCCGGGGCCCGATTGCCAGAAAAAAAAGACGGGTAAATGTTTTTGAAGTAAAATTATTTTATGAAAAATAATGTCAGCAATCATTATTTATCCATAATATACCGGTGACAACTGATTGTTGAATAAACCCATATAAAGAGGGAAAGAATGGAAAATTATCATATATTATTCGCTTTTGGCCTGACAATCTTAGCGGGACTCTGTACCGGGATCGGCAGTGCCCTGGCATTTTTCGCCAAACGCACCAATCCGAAATTTTTATCCGCCAGTTTGGGATTCTCTGCCGGAGTGATGATCTATGTGTCTTTTGTGGAAATTTTAGTAAAAGCCCGCGATTCTATGATCGAAGGCTTGGGTTACAAATCTGGCCATTGGATCACAGTGCTTGCTTTTTTTACCGGAATTCTCATCATTGGCATTATCGACAAACTGGTTCCCAGCTATGAAAACCCGCACGAAGTCAGAGATGTCAAAGATCTTGAAAAAGATCCGAAAAAGGTACTGGAAAAAGATAACAAAAAATTAATGCGTATGGGGTTATTCTCAGCACTGGCCATTGCAATCCATAATTTTCCGGAAGGACTGGCCACATTCACAGCAGCTATGACCGATCCCAACCTGGGAATTGCCATTGCAGTGGCGATCGCCATTCATAATATTCCCGAAGGGATTGCTGTTTCCGTACCGATATATTATGCCACTGGAAGTAAAAAGAAAGCCTTTTACTATTCCTTTTTATCCGGTGTCTCGGAACCGGTAGGAGCTTTGATTGGATTTTTACTGCTTCGCCAATTCATGAGTCCGGCAGTATTTGGATTTCTGTTTGCATCAGTCGCCGGAATTATGGTATTTATTTCCCTTGACGAACTTCTTCCCACGGCAGAGGAGTACGGCGAACACCACATTTCAATTTTCGGCCTGATTGCCGGCATGGCTGTCATGGCTATTAGTCTTTTATTATTCATATAAGAAGCGACTTTCATGGTAAATTCCTATTGTAATGCCGTAAAAAATTTGGATAAAAGGGATGTCAATCGCTTGTATCATGATTTTACCTATGGGTTTCCCCTGACCGATGATAATGAATTATTTGGCCGTCTGATAATGGAAATCAACCAGGCCGGTCTTTCCTGGACAACAATTTTGAAAAAACAGGAAAATTTCAGGCGCGCTTACGCAGAATTCAGCATTCAAAAAATTGCTAATTTTACAGAAAATGACAGAAACAGGCTGTTGAATGATGCCGGCATCATTCGCAATCGCCTAAAAATCAATGCCGCCATTCACAATGCCAATATGATATTGGAATTACAAAAGAAGTTCGGTTCTTTTAAGAACTGGCTGGATCATAATCATCCCTTAGATTTGGAAGATTGGGTAAAACTTTTCAAGAAACACTTCAAGTTCACAGGTGGCGAAATCACTAAAGAATTTTTACTGAGTACCGGTTATCTTGAAGGAGCACATGCGCGGGAATGCCCCGTATATAAAAAAATTCTAAAGAAATCACCCGGCTGGGCAACACTAATGAAAAAGGAAAACCTATGAAATTTCTAATTACTTTAACAGTACTGATTTCTGTCTTATTAGCACAAGCAGTTCCGGAAATGGTAACCGACCGTCCTGATCAGACGGAATCATCTGTAACAATACCAAGAGGTTGGTTACAAATCGAAACCGGTGGCCTGGTGGAACATGATTCCCCGGCAGATGATGATGATATAACCAACCTGGTTTACAACACAACACTGTTACGGTACGGAATTTTTGATAATACTGAAATACGGCTTGGCGCCGAATATATGCAGCAAATAGTCGAAGTGGGCAGCACTGAAATCAATGAATCAGGCCTGGCGCCGGTGGTGGTAGGATTTAAAACCCGGTTCACAAAAGAAAAGGGATGGATGCCGGAACTGGCTTTCCTGGGACATTTGACCTTGCCAAAAATCGGGGCTGACGAATTTCAAACCGATTATTTAATCCCTGATTTTAGAATCGCCGGCACCAAAACACTGAATGATCAATTCTCCGCCGCTTTTAATCTCGGCGGTGAATGGAGTGGTGTCACGCCCAACACCAATATTTACTATTCTTTTGTCATCGGTGCGGACATCAATAATAAAAATGCCGGTTTTGTCGAAATATATGGATATGTGATCGAGGAATTCTCTCCCGATCATCGGTTTGATACGGGATTAACTTATCTGGTCAATGATGATTTACAATTGGACCTTTCCGGCGGTGTTGCCATCAATGATAAAGCGCCGGATTATTTTATCAGTGGCGGACTTTCTTACCGGCTTAAACTAAAGAAATGAACCTCTTGATCCGGTGTCCATTGTGCAACCTTCTGAAAGCGGGAGACATAATAATACCGGCTGACATCAATCCGGAAAAGTGCTGTCGATGGGGTTTCCAAAAAATCTTTCATATAAGGGTGGCGGTCTTTTAGCATCCTGATTCCCTTTTGATACTCTTCCCCCTGCTCAATCTGTCGGGCTTTGCCAGTAATGGTAACCGCTTCAACCTCTTTCATATTATCCGGATGCAGGGAGCGGCTGTCAATCACCATTGAAACGTTGGCACACTGATTCAGCAGCATATATTTTCGGGTTTCGGTTGGGGTTATAAAATAGAGATGCTTCATATCATTACTATAGGCAAAAGCCACCAGTGATCCGTAAGGCTGACAATCCCCCTGTGTACACAAAACGGAAAAAGGTTGGTCATGCAACAGGTTTTGTATAGACTTTACCAGATCAGGTTTAACATTCGATTTAGCATCATCAAAAGTTTGTTGTTCTTTTTGATTCATTTATTTTCCTTTTCCTCTCTTTAGATATTTTATTTTTAACCTGCATTATTCATAAAAATATGAACAATGCCCGCTTCGCGCCGATACACTTCCTTCGGAACCTATCGGGATTAACCTGAATATCATTCTATGAATTTTTCAAATTAGTTTTATATTGTTTCTTTTGTAAACTATTAATTTTATGCATATTAGTTAAAAAATTTGAAAATTCATGAATAATCCAGGTTAAAATTAATAGGATTAATTATTCAGCAAAACCCACCGGTATCAAAATCTCATTTCTGCGCATAAAGGCCGGCCAAAAAGGTGGATTATAGCGGGCAAAAATTGGCTTCCCGGTCATCTCAATATTTTTCTCTTCCAACTTTTCCATCAATAATTGCTCATACTTTTGGTATCTATTCCTGCTCCAGTTGCCTCGATATTTTATAGCTGCTATTATCTGTCCCGGCACCTGTCGAATTTTGACGCGGCTGTTGGACGGCTCAGGAACTGTATTCAGTGTGTATTTCGCGGGAACCACAAAACTCACCCGGTATTTACCGCTTTCATCATTGCTTTTCTGTTGTGCTACGGGCGCGGTCATGGCGATTTTTTCACCCTTTTTTTCCGCCCTGGTTTGGTTGACCGGCGCTGTCATGGAAATTTTTTGTTGTTTCGTGTTATTGCCTGAGATATAGTCGAATAATATGCTGAAGGCATCACTGCCGGCATTCTCAAAATCATTTTCAATTTCCACCTCTGCTACCAGGTAAGGCGCATACTCTCGGATCTCAAAATCCTCAAATTCCTGAATCACCCGGTATTCCGGTTTTTCAATTGCCATAACATATCCTCCGGTAAAAGAAAAAATTAATAAGCTTGTCAATATTCTGAAGATTAATGAATTAGTCATGATTCTTTTCCTTTTAATTCTAAAACTATTACCTCTTTTTCCTGAAAATAATTAGTCAGCGCCGTTCCAATTAATCCGGAGGCACCAGTGATCAATATATTCACAATCATCCCTTCAAAATAATTAAAGGGCAGAGAATTAATTCCCTACCCTTTTCGATTTATTCAATATTTGAGATTAATCCATGCGTATTTTTTTCAGATTTTCTTTCATAATATTAATGTCTTCCATCCAGTCTTCAATTTCCTGCTCGTGTTCCAGTTCTTCATTGAGAATTGTGGTGGCCATCTGATAGGTGGAATGGTCTTTTCCGCTGGTATAATCCGCTAATTCCTTGTAGCGTTTGATTGCACACCGTTCACCACTTAAATTCTGTTCCAATATTTTTTCGATATAGGGATCATCCGGTACTTCATAATCACATTTACTATATTTCATCCAGTCCGCCGGATTGAGTACCGGTGTACCGCCTAACTGATCAATTCTCTCAGCTATCATGACCGCATGATTGAGTTCCTGGTCTGCATGAACCAGTAGTTCCTGTTCAACATCAGTACGCATTGGACCTTCCATCACCCTGGCGCCAATCCAGTACTGATAATAGGCTAACCATTCTTCTGATAAGGCTTCATTCAACATTTGAATAAGTTCATCTTTGTCAACGCCGAGTAGTTCAACTCCTTTTTGTCCCATTTTAAATATCTCCTTTTTTTAATTAACACTTACAAATATCACGATGATATAAAATTTTTCATTCAAATCTTCAAGTATAATTTAACATAAGTAAGACTGGGCATTAAATCAAGTATGGCCGGATTTTATTATTAAAACTTTTCATTTTTTTGATAACATTTTAAAATCATTACGCCTAATTCAAAGTATATCAACATTATTCCAAAACTAAAGAGTTCCCAAAAGAAACTGCCGGGTACATAGTTTAAAAAAATTTCTTTTACCTTATCTTCGGTTCCGGGGACAAACATCCGCATGATCAAATCATAGGAAATCAATAATTTTGTATAATTCCAGGTAAAGGCGACGAAAATCAAAAACGCTCCGATGATTAGGATCAGTGTATCTTTTTTTGCCAGTATCTCCTGCCCGTTTTTATTCTGATAATACAAAATGACGGACGCCAGAAGGATCATCGTTATCGAACAGAGAATCGGCGCCAGCACCGGCCCCAGCCAGGTCACCGGTATCAAAAATAAAATATCCCAGGTGAGCAATGATGCCGGCCAATCCAAAAACAGTTTCAAAGCAATGTAATAAAAAATATCCCAAATTCCGAAACTCATTATAAACCAGGCAAAAACTGTTTCTTTATTTTTGCCAATCAATACTGCAATTGATAAGAGCATCACAATGGTGCAAATTTCCCGTATCACTTCAGTTAAAAATATTTTATTAGACGGCATCTGTATGGGAAATTCAAAGCCGCCGGGGTAATAAATTACCCGCAGATACACCACAACAATGGCTTCCAAAAAGCCCATTGCAATACTGAAAGTTGTTAGCCAAAATATTTTTTTACAGAGTTTCATGAATACTTTTTGTTTAAGAAAACTAATACAAAAAGTCAATTTTTAAATGTGAATCCTAAAAAATACCGGAAACGGTAAATCAAATAATAAAACACCGGTATCATACTAATTGTTAACAGTGTTGAACTGATCATTCCGCCGATCATTACAAAACTTAATTCTTCCAAAATTCCCGACAATGTAGTATTTCCGGAACTAAGAAAAAACAGAGGTAAAAGTCCTCCGATTGTTGTTATGGTGGTGATCATAATGGGACGAATTCTTTCTTTACAGGCGCGAATTAAAACGGGCTTTATGTTGTTGCTTTTCTGTAGTAACTGATTGATGCGTTCCACCAGAACAATCGCGTCATTCACCACAATTCCCAGTAACAGAATCACGCCAATATAAGCATCGGAATTGAAACTCTTATCAAAAACCAGGTACATGACAAATACACCCAACATGGAAAAGGGGACACTGAGAAAAATAACAAAGGGTTTCCAAAAAGAGTTGTATAGAGCAGCCATGATCATGAAGACACCAATAGCAGCAATGAAGAATAGTTTATTTAACTCTTTTTTTTCTTCTTTAGACAGCCAGCCCCAGTCCCGTTTTTCCAGTTCATAGCCGGCGGGAAGTTGCACACTTTCCAACAGCGTTTTCATATGCCGGTCCTGCTGCTGGTACGCGCCCCGGTAATCCCAGGCAATGGTAAACTGGTATTGCTGATTTTTCTTGTCAATCCACTGAATATGTTTTTCCGGTAAGGGCTTTGTAATATCAGCAAAATAGACAGATTTTCTGCCCGGAATTACCAGGGAACTGCGTTGAATATTTTCCAGTTCAGACAGATCGGATTTCAGTCCCATCTTTAAATCATATTTTTCATTATCAATAATGATCTCATTATTCAGATAGGCGTTGGGAAACAGCCTGTACAGGGAATAGTAGACCGAATTAAGGGAAATGTTTTGGCGCCAAAGCTTCTCCATATCCACCGCATACCGGTAATTGTGTTCTCCACTCTGAAGATTCCAGAAATTCCGGGCTGACGGTGTGATCATTGTTTCCCCAACACGACGGTCTTTTTTGGCTAACTTGATAATATAGTTGGACAGTTGCCACAATTTGTCATAATCCGGGCCGGAAATTTTTAACCGGGAATTATAATTGGTATAGATTCGATAGCCACCATTATAATAGGGCTTTGGAAACATTCCGGAAATAGAAATACCGACGCCGGCATAGTCCACCGCCTGGCCGATCAGTTTGGCTTCCACCATGTAGGGCTTAGCGCTGTTTTCATAGTCATTTGAATATTCAACAGAAATAGTGGCCTGTCCATTGCGCTGGTCGATAGCCGTGCGGGTTTCAGTCTTATCAATATTGTCTGCAACAATGGCTTCAAAAGAAGTTGCCATTTGGTCTAACGTTTCCAGGGTCACTCCTTTTGGGGCTGAAATTCTGATCTGGGTTGATAATTTTGTGGGAGAATAGTAGTAGCGTCCGCCATCTTCCACCGTCAGAAAAAACCATGTTGAGATTCCGGCCAGTAATAGTAATGTCACCAAGGCTGTGACAGCCGGAAATTTTAACAGCATTACCAGAAAACGGCCATAAATATTTCGATCCTTTTTTTGCTTTGACTCCGGTGGCGCAAAGCCGGCGGGAAAACGAATATAGATGGCCGGAATCAGTACAATTGCCAAAAAAAGCGATGAAAGCAGTGTAAACCCCAACACAAAAGCCATGGATTGATAATAATTCCCCAGACGGTCATCCAATAACAATAATGAGAAAAAGACCAAAATAGTAGTGGCTGATGAAGCTAATAAGGGTTGATAAATTTCCAGTGTGCCGCGCAGGGCTGCAATATAGGGCGGCTTTTTGAGTTTGACGTAATGCTGAATATTTTCCACCACCACAACCGTATTATCCACCAACATCCCAAAAACCAGCGCAATCCCCGCCAGCGTCATAATATTGATGGTGTAGCCACTGAAATATAGAAAAATAGCCGAACAGCAAAAGGTCAGTAAAATAACCATTAATATCACGACAGATGGAAATATTTTACGAAACAAAATCAACAAAATCACAAAAACAACAGTTAAAATAACCGCGCTTCGCAGCCACATACCGGACAATTCATTCCTTAATTCTTTTGACTGATCATTGGTTATCACCAGTTCCATATTACCCGGTAAAGTGGTCCTTATTTCGGTGATTTTTTGATTTAATTCATCAGCAAAATTCAGGGAGTTTACACCCGGAATTTTAAAGATTTTAACCGTGATCAGGGGCATAAAATTTCGCCGGGAAATAGTGGTGGGTTTTTCGTAATCATAGGATATTTCAGCGATATTTTTTAAGGTGAGTCCCTGCTTAATATGGCAATTGGCAAGGTCCTCAATAGAAGTTGGACGATTGTCAAAAAACATATAGTACTGTTTGTTTTTGTTTTCCACTCTGCCGATTCCTAAGTAGTGGAATTGAGCACGAATTTTTGACTGAATGGTTGCGGGTGTCAGATTGTACTGTTCCAGTTTTTCCGGAAAAAGATTGATCTTTAAAAATCCTTCTGAGCCGCCATAAACATTGCATTCACCAATTCCTTCCACGGATTTTACCAGCGGAAGAATTTTTTCTTCGGTATATTTGCGCAGTGAATTAAGTTCCTGTGGCCCGTTAACCTGGAATTCAAAAAAAGGTGATTCATGTTGTCTTTGTTCTTCATCATTTTTAAATACCGGTTTGACATTGATTTGGGCTGTTTTGGGAAAGGTTTCTGTCTTTTGCAGACTGCTGAGTTTTTCTTTTAAGGTGACGTAAATATATTTTTCATCAATTTCCCTGGGAAAGGTTAGGGTAATGAAGACCTGTTCATTGGTTGTAGAAGAGGATACATCACTGATGTCATTCAGTTGCATACATTGCTCTTCGATAGGAAAGGTGAGCATTTTTTGCACAATTTCCGAGGGCTGGCCACGCCAATAGGCATGAATCTGAATTTGCTGTTTTTCTTCTGTCTGAAAGCCACCGGATTGTGTGGGACGAATTTCAATCGGTATCTGCAGGAAGGAATTAATGCCGATCATCACGATCAGGATTACTGATATGATAATAGTGGTAGGGTGGTTTAATATGTATTTTAAAGGTTTCAT
>CAZCHS010000031.1:0-2712 GCA_964498725.1 uncultured bacterium
TCCTTCATCCAGTAAAATATCATTAGATATTGTATTTTGCACCGGCTTATCACTAAAACAACCTTTAAAAACCCATCCGCAAGTATCCTGAAAACCCACTTTGACCCAGCCCAAATCAACAGAAACCACCCGGACGGTATCGCCATAATTTAAAACCGTGATTAACGGGTAGTAACATCCCGCCCCCTCACGGAGATGAATATTATTCTTGGTAATTATGCGCAATTCCTCAGCAAGCAATGTGCTGATTGCCAGTATAAAAATGACTGCTATCAATTTACCCTTCATCATCTTAACCTCATTGTATAATATATCATCATTGACATTTTTTTAAAAAATACTCAGAAACTTTATCATTAGGAAATTCTCCCAGAATTTTTTGAAAAACAACCCCGGCATCTTTCAGCTTGCCGGCACGATAGTGTGCAAGGCCCTTTTGATGCAACGTCATTAATTCTTCAATTTCCCAATTAATATCTTCCTTTTTACAAAGAACTGTGTAGATATGCAAAGGGTGCTCTATTCCTTTGACTCTATAATAATCTAAGTCCCGGCAGACAAAATAGTTGTTAACCAAATCACATGTTTCCGCGGAAATGATATTATTTGTATTAAAGACCTTATTAACCTGCTCCAGCCGGGCGGCAATATTCACAGTGGAGCCAATGGCTGTAAAATCCACGCGCCTGGAAGAGCCGATATTACCGGCTACAAAGGGACCGGTATGGACACCGATGCGCGTCACCAGGTTAAACTCCCGGCCAGCCATTTCTATGTTTTTAAGTTTGTTAAATTCCATAATGGCATTGCAGGCGGAAATCGCATGGTCTTTATCGGGAACCGGCACACCAAACAACGCCATTAATCCGTCACCGGTGTACTTATCCAGCATGCCTTTGTTATTGAAAATGACCCGTTCGCCTTCCTCAAAATACTGGTTGAGAAGATTGACCACTTTTTGCGATGAAAGGGTTTCGGAAAGATTGGTAAAGTCTTTAATATCGGAAAATAAAACTGTGGCAATTACTTCATTGCCGGCTGTTTCAACGGAATCAGGTGAATCGGCAATCATCTTGACCAGGCGGGGTTCCAAATACCGGCTGAAATTTTTGCGTAATTTGCGGTTGGTCTTACCGGCCCAGAAATATTCAATTGTCACACTGAGTACCAGATTCAAAAAAAGTCCCGCCTCAAAAGCAATTACAGGAAATAAAATTTCATGATACCGGAATAAATAAATTGACAAAGCCAGCGGCAATAGGATCAGTACACTGGAGACAATTGTCGCCGGCACGAAACGCTCACTTTGCCAAACCGTTGTTTTGATAATTAAAAAACCGAATAGAATAATAAACCAAAAAAAGACCGGAAAAGTGTGAATAAAATCCTTTTTAATAAAGTTTTTATACATCGTGGCGTAGATCTCAATGCCGGGGTAGGGATCGCTGGCACTGACCGGTGTGGATTTCATGTCCAGCAATCCGGCTGCTACCGCGCCAATAAAAACCGCTTTCTCACGAAAGACCCGGGGCGGAATTACAGGCGTCAGTCCACGCTGATACTGCACTGCTGATTTTAACAAGTTGGCAAAGGAATAATATTTGAAACTGCTGTTTACACCCCCTTCTCCATACCAATTAATAAAATAATTTCCATTGTGGTCCACCGGTATTTGCAGTTGCCCGGCAATGATTTTATTATTGGTTTCATCAAATTCAATTTTATCAACATCATGGGCGAGCATATAAGTGGATAAAGATAAATGGGGGATTACTTTCCCGTGATATTCAAACAACAGCGGTAATTTTCGTATGATACCGGAACTGGCGGAAGGAATATTGACGGCGCCCAACAATTCCGTATTATTCTGAATAACCGGGATGGGTAAAGAAGCTTTGTCATATTGATGATAGATACGGGCAGGAGTTTTTTCTTCTTTCTCAAGATAGCCTGCCACCAACTCATCGCTCAGGGTCAAAGTACTGTCCTCAAATTGCATGGCCACTGTGGTTTTGCCTGACAAATTCATGGTGCGGGCAAAAATTGAATCCGTTAAGCTGCCATCTACATTCATTCGGTCGATGCCCGGAGAAGTAAATAGTATATCAAAGGCAATCGCTTTGGCATCACAAGCATCGAGATAATTAACAATGGGCTGATAAATATCTCTCGGCCACGGCCAGATAATATGCAAGGAATTGCGGAAATAATTCAGCGTGTTCTGATCAATTGCCACAATAACCGGATCATCTTCCACCTCGTTTTCACGAAAATTATTGTAGAGCATATCATAAAAATTATATTCCACATTGCTATAACGGATCACAATAATAAAACTGGTTAGCAGTGAAATGAAAATAACCAGGAATGAGGTTATAAGTTTTCTACGATTTTGAAAAAATTTATTCATTATTTGTAGGTGGAAACAATATCAAACTCCACATTCCAATCCCATTTATCAAAATATAGATTCTCATCCATCGTCTCTATTTCACCGCGCTGGTTATCTATTCTGTCGGAACGGAAATATTCTTTTTCCGGTTTGAATTCTGTTCCGTAATCCCGGTTAAAGACCAGCCGGTAACTATCAATATTACCCAGGTAAAAATATTTCAGGTCCTCATCTTTAGAGTCCTGTATGCCATAGGTCACATCCACCGGCACCCAGCCATAGGGTTCCAGGTAGATCTCACACCAGTCATGGAGTGATTT
>CAZCHS010000031.1:2812-27919 GCA_964498725.1 uncultured bacterium
AAAATGGTTCGTTGTGGTTTATCATTTTCCGAAATCAGATGCACATGGGGATCAGAGGTAATTCGTTTGACATTGTATTGTTGATTGGGGATTTCTCGGGGAAAGGGCAGCCAGCATTTAAGAATCGTGGAATCGGGTACTGACTCTTCTTTAACCGTTAAAGTATGAACAATATTAATCGTAACGGGCAACAGGTATTTATTTTTCTTTTTTTGGTATTCTCTTTTTATACGTTTTAAATGAAGGTCCAGCGGAAAGGATACATATTTACGCACTTTGCGCTGGTCCGTTGCGGCACTGTCTGCTCTGGCCTTAATAATACTCAGTTCCGGATGAACGCGAAAAAGATTTTCCACTGACTGATTGTAATATTTTATTTCCCCTTCAATTATCTTGGATTCCAGATACTGCTGGTCAACCCATTTCATGAGGTCTTTATTTTTGGCGCCGGGTACATATTTGCGGATTTTTTCCAAAACTTGAGAAGAGTCCAGTGTAAATTCCATTTTGATGCGGTCAAGCCGTTCGATTTCATATTTCATGGAGTCAATATACTCAGCAGACGCCACATCCTGTTTTGCCAGCATATCATCCAGAATCAATTCTTGAGCAGCGTTGTAATTACCCTGAACAATGTTTTCTTTTATCAAATCGCGATTACTTTTTCCCGAACATTGAAAAATAAGGAATACAAAAATACCAATTATAAAAAAATTTACTTTTCTGACCATAGGTTCCTATTCTTTATAAAATTATTTTATTTGAAAGTTTAGAAGAAAAATCTATCTTTTCAAGAGTTTTTTTAAATTACCCCGATTATTGTGGCATAAACTTTGTCATTGATTTACAACTAATTTTTTTAACAATGGAGGGGCAATGCAAAGAATAGACGAGCATCCTATTTTAACTGCAAATAAAGATCAGAGAGAGGTTCGGTTTTATTTTAATGATAAAGAGTTTTTTGGATATGAAGGGGAAGCCGTATCGTCAGCCTTAATCGCAAACGGGGTAAAAGAGTTTGCAATTCACAAAAAAAATGATTCCCCCAAAGGAATTTACTGCGCCAATGGCCAGTGTTCACACTGCACCGTAATTATAGATGGTATTCCACAAAAATCCTGTATTACACCCTTACAGGAAGACATGCATATACAGACCCTGAAGCATCTACCGGAATTGCCGGAAGACGATCATCCTTTTGACCATTTTGAGAGACGGGAATTCAAATGCGATGTCCTGGTTGTCGGTGGCGGCCCTTCCGGGCTGACTTCTGCCATCGAACTGGCAGAATTAGGATTTTCCGTAATCATAGTCGACGATAAGGAACAACTGGGCGGAAAACTGCTGTTACAGACCCATAAATTTTTCGGTTCCATCGAAGATTGCTATGCCGGTACCCGCGGAATTGACATCGGCCATATTTTGGAAAATAAGGTGCGACAATATGAAAACATTCGCATTTTTACCGGTTCCTCAGTGGTTGGCGTTTATAAAGACCAGAAAGCCGGTGTTTTTATTAACCAGGAACATTATGTAATCGTAATTTTCGACGGGCTGATTGTATCATCCGGTGCCCGTGAAAAATCACTGGTGTTTCCCGGCAATGACCTGCCGGGTGTCTATGGCGCAGGCGCTTTTCAGACCATGGTCAATCGTGATCTGGTGAAATCCTCGGACAGAATTTTTATTGTCGGCAGCGGAAATGTCGGATTGATCGCGGCATACCACGCCTTGCAGGCCGGTATTCATACTGTCGGTATCTGTGATATTCTGGATCAACCCTCGGGCTACAAGGTTCACGCTGACAAAATTAAACGAATGGGCGTACCGCTTTACCTGAACCACACAGTGCTTTCGGCAGAAGGTGACGGTGAAGTGGAAAAAGTCACTATTGCTGAAATTGACGAAAATTTCAACCCGATACTGGAGACAGCAAAAACCTTTAAAGTTGATACATTACTGATTGCTGTGGGTCTTACGCCGGTGGATGAATTTTACGATATGGCGAAAAGTTTTGGTTTCAAGGTGATCAAGGCCGGAGATTCCCGGGAAATTGCAGAAGCCTCATCGGCCATGTTCGGCGGCCGAATTGCCGGCCTGGAAATGGCGCAGCTGCTTGAAAAAGATGTCAAAATCGACGCCATCTATCACGAAAAAGCAGAAATTCTCAAAAGCCGCCCCGGGAAAATTTATGACCTCCCCGAGGTTGAATTGACTGATAACTTTCAGCCTATTATCCGCTGTGACCAGGAAATCCCTTGCAATCCCTGCACCTCAGTTTGCCCGGTCAATGCTATCGAATTAAAAGAAAACCTGGGCAACATCATGGATATTCCGGTCTATAAAGATAATTGTACCGGCTGCGGCCTATGTGTCGCCATCTGCCCCGGATTAGCCATCACACTGGCAAAAAAGGCCGGTGAAAATGAAGCGGACGTCGTCATTCCCTATGAATATATACCTACCTTTAAAAAAGACGACAAAATTCCCCTGTCAGATGAAGAGGGGAATTATATCGGCGAAGGTGATGTCGTTAAAATCAGATTCCTGAAAAAATACAAAACCCATCTCATTACCACCAGGGTAAAAGCAGCAATGGGCAATAAGGTTGCCGGTATTATCGTCCAGCCAAAAGAAATATCCAGGCCGTTGGAAAATGCCAAATATTCCTATATACCGGAAAATGGCATGGTCTGTCAATGCGAAAAGATCAGCGTCAAAGAACTGGTGGATTACATCAAAGAACACAAGGTGCGGGATATCAATCAACTGAAGCCTTTGCGCCTGGGAATGGGTGCTTGCGGCGGACGAAATTGTTCCGTTTTACTGCCCCGGATTTTTAAAATGGCCGGCGTGGCCTGGTCGGAAGTCACGGAAGGCAGCAAACGCCCATTGAGCGTGGAAGTGCCGATGTTTGCATTGATCAATGAGAATGAGGGGAGTGAAAGATGAAAAATTATGAAGTATTGATAATTGGCGCCGGCAGTGTTGGTGTGCCCCTGGCTTTTTATCTGGCTAAAAAAGGATCAAAAGTAGCCGTGATCGAAAAAATGCCCTCGGTAGGCCGTGGTCAAAACAGGGCTGCCATCGGCGGCATACGCGCCACCCACTCAGACCCGGCAAAAATCCAGATCTGTCAGCGTTCTTTGGATATTGTTCGTCGTATGGAACCGGAATACGGCTTTGATGTGGACTGGGTGCAGGGCGGATATCTGTTCCCGGTTTACGACCATGACACAGAGAGAAAACTTCGCAATCTGCTGGAATACCAACAGCATTTTCATCTTAATATTGACTGGATCACACCGAAAGAAGTGGAGCAGTTGGCGCCGGGAATCACCACAAAACACCTGCTGGGTGCGACCTATTCCCCGGAAGACGGGTCTGCCAGTCCGCTTAAACTGATTGATGCTTTTTACGTCATGGCGGATTATGAAGGCGCGGAATTTCACTTCAATGAAGAGGTAATCGATTTTGAGACCGCACAAAATAAAATAACCAAAGTGATCACAACAAAAGATACTTACCAGGCCGACCTGATCGTGAATGTCTCCGGCGGCGATGCAAGGGAATTATGCGCCAAAGCCGGACTGGAAGTGCCGGTTTATCCCGATTCCCACGAAGGCGGAATTACAGAGCCGGTAAAGCGGTTTTTCGAACCCATGATCGTAGACATTCGCCCGGCCAAAGGCTCAGCCAATTATTATTTTTATCAGAATGGTGAAGGGCAAGTGGTTTTTTGCATCACGCCGGATCCAAAAATTCCCGGCAAAGACTGCGACAACACCTCGGAATTTTTACCCCAGGTGATTCGCCGTATGGTCAATCTCTATCCCAGGCTGAGAAATCTCCGGGTGCGCCGTACCTGGCGGGGGCTTTACCCGATGACACCGGATGGTTTTCCAATCGTGGGATATGCAAAAGAATATACCAACATGCTGCTGGCCATCGGTATGTGTGGCCAGGGATTTATGTTGGGACCGGGACTGGGTGAAATTTTATCCGAAATAATTGTTGACAATAATGATGAGTATGATGATATTTTGGAAGAGTTAACTTTATACCGGAATTTTGCAGGTGAAGAAAAATTAAAATAGTTTGGCACAGTAATATTCGTAGAGTCTACGAATGAAGGAGGGAAAAACAGGCATTGATTCGATGCCTGTTTTTGTTTTTATACTTTTACTCAATAAACAAAGGAGACAGAATCATGTCAAGCCGTGAAGAATTCAGAAAAGAACGGGAAGAACTCAATGAGATCGTTATGCAGTATGCCGGCAAAACCACCAAGCGCTTTTTTAATCTGGACACCACTGTCTATAAGGATGGCGCGCTTTCCGCCCGCACCAAAGAAATGCTGGGTCTGGTAGCGTCACTGGTGTTGCGCTGTGATGATTGTATTACTTATCACATGAATCAGTGTCTAGAAGAAAATATCTCTGATGAGGAGATGGATGAGATCATGAGTATCGGCCTGATTGTCGGCGGCTCGATCACCATTCCTCATATTCGCAGGGCCATGAAATTCTGGGATGAAAATAAGTAGGGATTACGTACACGGATCAACAGAAATACACGGATAATATTATCCGTATAATCCTGTAAAAATCCGTGTACGATAAAAATTAATCTTCTATCTCATAAATATGATTCCACCAGTCCGCATCATTTTTCAGATGTTTATCAAACCAGGCCACAATGGATTTTGACCATTTTTCCCGCTGCCCGTATTCCAAAACAAAATGATTTTGATCTTTGCACTGCAGCAATTCTACCTCTTTGCCTAACAATTTGAGAGCAGTATAGAGTTGAATGCTTTCTCCCTGCGGAACATTGGTGTCGCCGGTTCCATGAGTCATTAATAATGGCGTGTTGATCTTGTCGGCGTGATAAAGAGCGGAATTTTCCATAAATACCTCCGGATGGCTCCAGGGAAAGGTGGTGGCATTGGCCACAGCACCGTAGGAATAGCCCCAGTAACCTTCACCCCAGTAACTGGGCACAGCGGATATCCCGGCATGGGAAACTGCCGCGGCAAACATATCGGTTTTGGTGATCAGTGATTCGGTGGTAAATCCGCCGTAACTGGCGCCGATACAGCCGAGCCTGTTACCATCGACAAAATCATGGGCATTCACAAATTTTTCCGTTCCCATAATGATTTCATCGGGTACGATCGAGCCCCACTCATTGACATGTCTGGCGGCGAATTCCTGGCCAAATCCCGTGGCGCCGCTGGGCTGCATCACATAGACCACATAGCCATTGGCTGACCAGTAATTTTTCGGATAACGTCCGTCGAAATCCCGTGAAACCGGCGAGGTTCCGCCATAATAATAGACGATGCAGGGATATTTCTTTGAGGAATCAAAATTTGGTGGCAGATAATAGCGGCCTTCAATCTCCACACCATCTTTATTGGTAAAGGTCCAGCGTTTTACCCGGCTGAATTCCGTGTCACGGTAGACTTTTTTCGCTGGTGTGTAGATTACCTTATAGTCTTCCTTTTTGAGACCGAAAAAACTTTTTTTCACCAGGTCAATTGAACAGACTTTGTGAGGTTCTGTGGCACTGGTGCCGAAATAAACCCCTTTGGCCTCCTGGTCGGCAAGATCAAATCGCCCCACCACTTCCATGCCGGTATTCAATTTGGAAAAACGGTTTTTTTCAACATCATATTCAAAGAGACTGACAAAACTACGATCTTTAGCTACCAGGTAGATATTGCCATTAACCTTGGACCAGTGGGTGGAATTAATAGCCGGATTAAAATTTTTGGTAATGGGCATCACTTTTCCCGATTCCACATAATAGATAAAAGCCTGCCCGTCATAATCATTGGGAATCACATCATCAGCCAGATTATTGCCGATGCCATCGAACATGGAAACGCCGCCGGTAATCAGAATCTTTTCGCCGTCGGGTGACCATTGCAGGGAATTGGCCCATTTTAATGTAAACAGAGAGTCCATTTTCATGGTTTCAATGTCCAGAATGTAATAGTCGCTCCTGGAAAAGGGGCGTTCTGTAACAAAAGGATGGTATCTTGAGATGATCAAGCGCTTCCCGTCCTCACTAATATCATTTAAATAGGTTGACAACTCACCAAAAGTCAACTGCTCAGTGATCCCGGATGCCAGGTCCAGCCTGAACAAATAACTGACTTTACGGTTGCCTGGCTGCCGGTCCGGCATGTGCTTTAATTTACGAACTCCGGATTTTTCTTCTTCCTCTTTCACACTAGCGGTATAGATTAAATAATCCCCCATGGGTGACCAGGCAAAAGAGCCCAGATTTTCAACATCCCGAAGAATTCTTTCATTTTTTCCACTTTCAATATTGGCCAGCCATAAAGAGGACTTGCCATTATCACTGGTCTTGTAAATAAATTTATTGGCAACCGGTGACCATTTCAGGGAATTGATTTTCATGCCGCCGCGATAGGACTGTACCAGTTCACCATCATCACTGTTGCGAATATCGATGTAATAGTTATTTTCCTTTTCGTCCTTGTCAACATCATATAATGTAATGGCGCTATACTCACCGTCATAAGAAATATTAACCCTGCTCACCTTTTCGGAATAGAGGAGTTTATCCATTGTCATATAGGTTGTCGGATCAGTTGATAATTTTATTGGCCTGCTGCTTTTTATTGAACCGCTGACCGACCATTCGTCAATTTCACCGGCTTTTGCCAGGGATTTGATCAAAACCTTATGCTTGCCGGTTTCCAAATTAAGTTGTTCGGAAAAATTATCTTCA
The DNA here is from genome assembly GCA_964498725.1 of uncultured bacterium. Taxonomy (GTDB): domain Bacteria; phylum Fidelibacterota; class UBA2242; order UBA2242; family JAFGTP01; genus JAFGTP01. Next base: position 9,578 of record CAZCHS010000031.1, read on the forward strand.
CCGGTTTTAGAGGCAATAACATCATTATTCAGCCAGACTTTTAATAATTGCGACGATTTTAATTCCAGCGTGGCATTCATCCATTCATCAGTATCAATATAAAAAGCGATATAGGCTAAGCCTAATTTTTCCCGGTTTATTTTTTCAAACCTTATCTCTTCGGTTGTTTGTTCTTTCCAGGAGAGTTGTTCGTCACCGGTCCATTTCATATCTCTACCTGGTTTTGGATGCATTCTGCGGTCAATAGAATAAACCTGTTCCAGGACATCTTTTTCTGACCATTCTTCTCCTTTGATATTCTCTTCATCAGCAAAAAGCGGTTTTTGCACGGATACCACATTGGTGACCAGCCACCTATCAATTGCAACTGTATTCTCTTCATTCTCCGCGAAAAGATTAGCCGCTACCAAAAACATTAATATTACTAGACTTAGATTTTTCTTCATAATCTCTCCTGTTAATTTTTATCAGTGTTGTTAAATTAATAAAACTATGCCGAAAAGAAAATTAGTTTTCCAATTCCCTTTGACATCTCAAATTAGAAAAATGCAAGTTCTTTTTACAGGAATATTTTTTTTCTTTTCTTTGTTATTTTTAGCTGTATTTATAATTTATAAGTGTGCTTTTTGAGTGTTGATAACTTGTTAACAAGAGACAAAATGTTAACAAGCAAACAACCGGTTGATATTTCAAATGGTTATCTACACAACCATTGTGTTAACCGATTTGACCGTTTATATTTATTCTAAACTATTAATTTTAAAATACTTATATTTTTCAATTATACATTTCTTAAATTAGTTTACAAAATATAAACTATTTATTAACTTTTTTTAATCATCAGGTGGTCAGTCTTAAGCGACTGTTAATAAGTATAATGTAGGGGTAAGGCAAGTTGGACAATTTAAATCATACAGATATTTGGAATGAATGCCTGGAACACATTCAAGAACGGGTCCCTGCACAGACCTACAGCACCTGGTTTGAACCCATCAAATCCTTATCCATAACCGATAATAAACTTTTCCTTCAGGTTCCTAATAAATTCTTTTATGATTGGGTAGTTAGTCATTATGATAATATCCTGCATCAGGCCCTGGATGAAATATACGGCAATGATCTTAAGATAAAGTATACAATTTTAATGGATGAAGAAAAGCAGTCACAACCGGAAACACCAGCTACTCATCCGGAATCCAGAATTCAGCCGGAACCGGCACCCAGAGTAACCGCCCCGGAAAACAAGATCATCCAAAAAGGCACAAAAATTAATAAAAATTATATTTTCAGCACTTTCGTGGAAGGGAAGTCCAATCAATTTGCCAAAGCGGCAGCCCAGGCCGTCGCCAAAACTCCGGGAAGGACATCCTTTAACCCGCTGGTGCTTTACGGTGGCACAGGGCTGGGCAAGACACATTTGATCCAGGCCATCGGCAACGAAGTGATTTACAATAAATCCATTAATAGCGTTGTCTATCTTTCCAGTGATACTTTTACACTGGACTTTATTTCTGCCATTCAGAAAAACAAATCAACAGATTTTTCAAAATATTACCGGGATGTTGACATGTTACTGATCGACGATATTCAGTTTTTTCAGGGTAAGGAATCCACTCAGGAACAATTTTTTCATATTTTCAACTCCCTTTATCAACATCATAAACAAATTGTCCTGACCACCGATAAAAATCCAATGGAACTGAAAGGGCTCCAGGAACGCCTGATCTCTCGATTTAAATCCGGCCTGACTGTAGACATCCAACCACCCGACCTGGAGACCAGAATTGCGATTTTACAGAAAAAAGCTGATATTGACAATCTGGAAATTCCTTATGAAGTCATAGAACTCCTGGCCACAAAAATCCGGTCCAATATTCGTGAACTGGAAGGTGCCATGATCAGGTTGCTGGCATACTCTTCGTTGCTGCGTGTGGATATCAATCTGCAACTGACCAAAAAAGTACTCAATGAAATCGTGGGTGATGCCGCCATTGAGTCCAATATTAACTATTCTATCGAAAATATCCAGGAAGTCATTACCGGAAAATATAATATAAATCTTGATACACTGGTTGGAAAAAGCCGGAAAAAAGAAATTGCCGAAGCCCGCATGACTGCAATGTACCTGGCGCGCAAATATACCTCATTGTCCCTCAAAAGCATTGGCCTCTATTTTGGCGGCAGAGACCACTCCACCGTGGTGCATGCCTGTAAGTGGGTTGAGGATAAACTGGAAAACTCCGAAGAATATCAACGTCGCTTTGAAAAACTAAAAAAAGAGTTCGATACAACAATTTATTAAAAAATAGCCGTTAAGATATTGATTATCACAATAATATTTTTTATAATTATTTTTGCGGTAACCACAAAATAGTAAAAGGAGAAAATTATGGACGCAAGTAGCGTAAACAAAGTAATCCTTGTTGGAAGATTGGGAAAAGATCCTGATGTTCGGTATACACCTTCCGGTGACGCCGTGGCAGAATTGTCCATCGCAACATCTGAAAAGTACAAAAATCAGGAAGGTGACTATGTAGAAAAAACTGAATGGCACCGGTGTATTGTATGGCGACAGAAAGCCGAATTTGTAAAACAATACATTAACAAAGGTCAATTGGTTTATGTAGAAGGAAAACTTCAAACCAGAAAGTGGCAGGACAAAGACGGAAACAACCGTTATACCACTGAAATTCAAGTGGGTACACTAACGCCACTGGGTTCCTGGGGAAAAAGCCAAAATGGTGATCAACAAAATTACAAACAACCACAAAAACAGGCCTCCCAGGTCAATGAAAACAATAACGAGGAAGATGACATTCCTTTTTAATCACAACTGATTATAATCATAACCCAGAGTATACAGGGCCCGCCGTTAAAAGGGAATGTCTCTTCAATCTGTATACTCTGTTTTTTTTATAACCACATTTTTCTGTCAAGATTACGATATTGAATGGCTTCACTGAGATGCTGCGATTCGATATTTTCAGCGCCCTCTAAATCGGCAATTGTACGACTGACTTTTAATATTCGATCATAGGCGCGGGCGCTCAATCCCAATCTGTCCATAGCCTGCTTCAGGAGTTCGCCGGATTCCCGGTTTAGCCGGCAAAATTTTGCAATGAGTTTGGATTCCATATCCGAATTGGAAAATATGTTTGTATAATTTTTAAATCTACAGAGCTGAATTTCCCGGGCCTGTTGAACCCGCTGCCGAATTTCTACTGAACTTTCACCATTACGGCTTGCTGATAATTGATTCAGATCTACTGCCGGCACCTCCACATGAATATCTATTCTGTCCAGCAAGGGGCCGGAAATTTTCGCCATATACCGTTGAATTTGGGTTGATGTGCAGGTGCATTCGTTTCGCGGGTCAGTGGCATATCCGCAGGGGCAGGGATTCATGGCCCCCACCAATAAAAAGGAAGCCGGATATGTGAGTGACATTTGTGCACGGGAAATTGTCACCACACCATTTTCCAGCGGCTGCCGCAGCACTTCCAGTACATTTTTCTTAAATTCCGGTAATTCATCCAGAAAAAGAACGCCGTGATGACTTAAACTCACCTCTCCCGGCTTGGGTATTCTTCCGCCTCCCACCAGGGCAGCGTCGGAGATGGTATGATGCGGTGATCGAAAGGGACGTTTCGCTATAATTCCCTCCTGATCATCAAGATTGCCTGCTACAGAATGAATTTTAGTTGTCTCCAGCGCTTCCGCCAGAGTTAATTTCGGCAAGATAGTAGAAAACCGTTTGGCCATCATTGTTTTTCCGGAGCCCGGCGGCCCGATCATTAGCAGATTGTGACTGCCAGCAGCCGCCACTTCCAGTGACCGTTTGACATTTTCCTGGCCCTTTACATCAGAAAAGTCCAACAAATACTGAGAGGAAATTTCAAACAATTTTTCCTTATCAATGGTTGTCGGAGGAATGCTGATGTTATCATTCAAAAAATCCATAGCTTCCTGCAGGGTTTCCACACCGATAATTTCCAGATCACCGGTAACCGCCGCTTCACGGGCATTTTGCTTAGGAAGAATTATGCCCTTGATGTCAGCAAGTTTACTAACGGAAACACTGATGGGCAAAGCGCCTTTGACCGGACGTATGTTGCCATCCAGGGACAACTCGCCCAGCACAACGTATTGATTGATCTTTTCTTCGGGTATATAGCCGCTGGCTTTGAGAATACCGAGGGCAATTGGCAGGTCCAGAGAACTGCCGTCCTTTTTGATATCTGCCGGCGCCAGATTTACAACAATTTTACTGCCGGCAATACGCAGATGCAGATTCTTGATAGCGGCCAGGACGCGTTCTTTGCTTTCCCGCACCGCGCCTTCGGGCAGGCCCACCATAATGAATATCGGCGCACCCCCTTGCAATTGGCATTCGACATTGAGTAGATAGGCATCAATTCCCAGTACTGCCGCAGACTTCACTAAAGAAAAGCGTTGCATATGAATCACTCACAATTTTTGTTAATAGTCCTTGATTAAACGCCGTAAACAGAAAAGGAGCAGATGACTGCTCCTTCTTTAAAAAAATTTATTCAACTTCTCCGAAAGACCAGATAAAGTTCAGATTCAGAATTTCTCCCGGTATTTTCAATTTTTCAAACAACTTCAACAATTCCCGAAGTACAGCTGTTTGCAGTGTCACTTTTTTGGCGGGCCCCAAAACCCGGCCAAAGGGAAAATTGATAAAGGCGCAGCGGGGCGGTGAATAAATCAAAGCCTGCTCATAAAAAGGCGTTAAAAGCACTGTCGATATACCCGCTTTTTCAATCTGCTTGGCAATATTGCAGCCGGCTTCCGATGTCATGGGTGAAACGGGAATGATCAGGGCACCATGATTTTCATTCTCTTGGAGGGATTTCACAACCTGTTTAACGGAATCCTTCAGAGTTGATTTTTTTTCATGAAATCCGGAAAAACTATAGGCTACATCATTGAGTTTTCCGATAACCCCTTCTTTTTGCATCAACACCAGGTGCTCTGCCGGAAAAATAACATTAGCATCTTTTTTGGCTTCCGACGGATTCCAATCCAGCGCTGTGAATTTGATATCTTTTGTTTTGGATTTTATGCTGATCTCTTTAGGGCCATAATTTTCCTTTTTATCCTTATCATCAAAGGGCTTATCGCCTTTTTCATAAGCGCCGCTCACAGTGATCAAGGCAATCTTACTATCGATCAACTTTTCCTCAAAAGGTTTCCAGGGAATATCTTTCTGGGGCGTTTGTTCACGAAAATTTCGCGCCATTTGCTCATAGGTATATTGCTTTACCCGCGAATAATATGAAAAGTCTGTTTTTCTCATAATCTTGTTTTTATTAACCTTAACTTAAAATTGGTTACTATTTTCCAAACAGGATTTTAACAAATATTTAATTAAAAAAAAAGAATTATTCTACAAACTTGACCTTAAATTTTATATTTTATATATTTTTTTATATATTTTAATAAAAGTTGTTAAATTTTACTATTATAAATGATTTTAAATTGAAAATTAATGTTTATTTCTTATTGGAGATTATATAAGTAGAAATCATCGTTAATACCATTATTTACTTTTAATTTTCCTAAAGATTTCAACTTTTTCTCCGATATTTTTATCAACCAAGTTTTTTGAAAAGTTTTTAATGAGTTATTTAGGTGAAAACCGGTAATTACCCGTAGATCAAAAAATTTATCTAATAATAAAAAGACAATATATATTTGAACAAAGGAGGTTCAATTATGACAAATGGTATCATGGGCATTAAGGAGACAGCCGATTATTTAAAAATGAAAGAGCAAACTGTCTATCGTCTGGTTCAACAGAAAAAAATTCCCGCGCTGAAAATCGGCGGACAATGGAAAGTCAAACGGGAACATATTGACAGAATGTTTGACGAAATTTTGAATGAAAAATTGAAAGAAATCGGCTAATTTCTGATCTTGCTTAAACTTAAAAGCCCTTCAGCTAGCAAGGGCTTTTATTTGATTGTTAATGAAAATACAAAAAATATCAATAGCGCTTATCATAATGGTCAGCCTGCTACTGGCCAAAAATCCAAGACCTAAAATAGGACTGGCGCTCTCCGGCGGTGGTGCTTTGGGTTTTGCACATATTGGCATATTGGAAAAAATCGACTCTCTCAACATTCCTGTCGATTACATTTCCGGCACCAGTATGGGAGGGCTTGTGGGCGCTTTATACGCATCGGGATACTCCAGCGATGAATTACTGGAAATTGTCCTGACCACGGACTGGCTCTCGCTTTTCAATGACAACCCGCCCCGGTCGCAACTTCCCTATTTTGAAAAGGTCGATGTGCATAAATATCAATTCAACATCGGCATTTCAGAAGCCAATAAGCCGGAGAAAATGGGACTAATCGAAGGCCAGGCCATTGAATTATTCATTAACAATTTGGTAAACCATGTATCAGTGGAAAAGAATTTTGATAAACTGCCGATTCCTTTCCGGTGTATCTCTGTGGATATATTATCGGGAAATGAAGTGGTCATGTCCCACGGGTCGCTGGCAAAAGCAATGCGTGCCACCATGTCGGTTCCGACTATTTTTTCACCGGTAGAGTATGGTGATTCATTACTGATCGATGGTGGTATTATCAATAATATGCCGGTGGATGTCGCCCGTAAAATGGGGGCAGATCACGTGCTGGCAGTATCAGTACGTAATCCCAACAAAAAAAAAGAAGAGTTGGGCGGATTTCTTGATATCCTCATGCAGTCCTATAATATTATCGGACAGAAACAAATCCACAAGCAGGCCGAGCAGGCAGACACCTATATTCCATGTTTGCTTGAGAACCTGACACCCATGGATTTCTCCTCAAAAAAAGTTTTGGAAATCATCAATGTCGGTCGCCATTACGCCAACAAACATCTGGACAAACTGGTCGCTATTAAAGAAATGCTGAGCCAATACGAGCAGATTTCAGACAATTCCGGATATATTAAAATTGATACCGTTTCCATTCAGGAAAACATCGCTTACAAGGATGAGTACATACAAAATCTGATGGCATTGCCAACCGATGAAATCTCAGCTGATCAAATAGTTGAACGGCTGGATTTTATCAAAGATACCCTTGACCTGAAAGAAATAAATTATAAAATATTACAAACCTTTGATATGCAAAACCATCTGGTTGTACGTATCAATGAAAGAACGCCAAAAATTTTCGGTGTTTATATCCACGGGAATAAAATCAATTCCTTTGGTTTTATTTACCGGCTATTGGGTATCAAGCCCGGCACGAAGTTGGATATTGACCTGTTGGAACGCAGAATCAATTATCTTTACAGTCTGGGATATTTCAAAAAGATCACTTACGATCTGGATTTCGCAATCCCCGGCTATATTAAACTCAATATCAATGTATCCGAGAACCCGCGCCGGAAGATCCGTTTTGGCCTCCATTACGACAACCACTACAATATAGTAGCGGCAATCTCCGGACAATTTAACAATTTCCTGATACCGGGACTGCGCTTAGAAGATGAATTTCAGATTCTGGGATATACCGATCTGTCGGCCAAAATCTATTATCCCAGCCGTACACTGGATATCCCGGTTTATCCCTTTGTAGAATTAAACTATCAAAACAAACCCTACATTCTCTGGGACCATCTGGGCAACAAACAGGCAAAGTTCAATCATATCAGTTACAATACCTCCGCCGGCCTGGGTTTATTATATAAAAATATCGGACATCTGTCCACCTATTTGAACCATGCCTATGTTGAAGCGGAACCTGATATTTTAACCCGGTATGAGGAGGAGTTCGATCAATTTCGCGATAAAATCACCAGTATGAATATCGATTACAATCTGGATTTGCTGGATGACTATCTTGTTCCAAAGCAAGGCGTTTATATTGAAGGAAGTATTGAAAATGCTGCTGATTATTTGCTGGCCACAGACCGGAAATATTTCAGGTACAAAACCTCAGTTGACCTTTATTTTACAATGCGCGATATATTGACATTACATCTAAACGGTTTTTATTGTTATTCGGAAAACGCGCCGGAATATAAACATTTCTGGGTTGGCGGGCCGAATAGTTTTATTGGCGTGGATTACAATCAATTACTGGTGAAAAAAATGACCTATCTTAAACCGGAAATCGATATTGAAATTATTCCAAATTTACGGTGGTCTTTGATCTACAATTACGCTTTTAATTACAAGCCTTTTGTTTTTACACAGGCCGCACAACTGAATGAATCCATTTCGGCCTGGGGATCGGGCTTTGAATACAAAACACCCGCCGGCCCGATCAAACTGATCATGGCCAGATCAATTCAGTCTACCAGCGAAGAATTAAACAACAAATTTCACTTTTATCTTACTGCCGGATACAATTTTTAACCTGAATTATTCATGAATTTTCAAATTTTTCAAACAAAGCATATAAAATTAACAATTTAGATAATAAACAATAAAAATATAATTTGGAAAATTCATAGAATGATATTCAGGTTAATCCCGATAGTTTCCAAAGGAAACGTATCGGCGCGAAGCGGGCATTGTTCATATTTTTATGAATAAAGCAGGTTAATACTTTCAATATTGGATTTTTTCCTATAAAATTACCACCTTAAAAATTGATTAAAACAAAAGGAAAATTATGGATATAAATGAGATATTTATCCCCGATGACGGCGAAACTAAGCGGGAAAATAAAGTGGCAAAAGTTATTTACGGCGGCCCCTTATTTGACGGCAAAAGCACTGTTTATGAAAACGGGTGTGTATTTTTATCAGGAGATAAGATCGCAGCGGTAGGAACTGAGGAAGAGGTCTTTCCACTCATTCCGCGAAACAAAAGTGAAGTTGAACTGATTGATACCCAGGGAAAGGTGATTTTTCCCGCTATGATCAATACCCATCACCACTTTTTTTCAGCTTATATTCGCGGCCTGTCACCCAAAGGCAAGATCACAAGTTTTGAAGAAAAACTGAACAAACTCTGGTGGCCGCTGGATAAAGCCCTGGACGAAGAAAGCCTGCAAATTGCCGCCCTGATTACAATTATGGAATCCATTGAATCAGGAACCACCACGCTCTTTGACCACCACAGTTCCCCCGGCTGTATTAACAACAGCCTTGAGATCATTGCCGGCGCGGTCAAAAAAGCCGGAATCAATGCCGTGCTTTGCCACGAAATTTCCGATCGTAACGGTAAAGAAAAATTTACCGAAGAGCTGGAAGAAAACCTCAATTTTATCGATAAATACGACGACCATCCCCATATTCGCGGTACTCTTGGACTGCACGCCAATTTCACGCTGTCCGAAAATTCCATGAAAACCATATCCAAAAATTTCGATCCCGACGCGGGCATTCATATTCATTGCGGCGAAAGCCCGGGCGACATCAATTTTGCTAAAGACCTGGGGTATGCCGGCTGTATTGACCGTCTGAACAAATATAAACTGATCTCTGATAAATCAATTCTCGCCCATGGCCTTTTCGTATCAGACACAGACATGAATATTTTAGAAAAATCCCCGGCAATCATGGTTCATAATCCGGAATCCAATGCCAATAACAACCTGGGTATTTTTAATCTGGATAATACAAAACGCATTAATGTCGGATTGGGTACTGACGGTCTGAGTTCAAATTTATTGCAGACCCTGCGCTCAGCCTTTTTACTTCACCGTCACAATGGCAGTGATGAAAACACACTCTATGAAAAATTGCCGGCCCTGTTGTTTAAAAATAATATCGATTTCACACAAAATTTCTTCGGCAGAAAAATGGGGGTACTGGAAAAAGGCGCTGCCGCTGATGTGGTGATCTTTGATTATGTACCTTTTACGCCCTTTCACGGGAATAATCTCAATCGTCATCTGATCTTTGGTATGCACGATAAAAAGGCCGATACGGTTATTTCCAGGGGAAAGATCATTTACCAGGAAAAAACCTTTATTTCACTGGATAAAGATCTGATTTTGGAACAGGCACGGGAAATTGCCACCAAAGTCTGGGAGAATTATCTTTGATCTACCCACCCTCAGATTTACATGGATAGCAAATCATTGGCTGTATAAAATTACCTGAATTGTAAAATTCATAGAATGATATTCAGGTTAAATCCCCATAATTAGTTACTTCACCCATTTTTTTGCCGACTCCAAATCCCGGAAAATTCGTAACCGCAACCCCCGTGTGGAGACCACATTTTCATAAAACTGCGCGTCATCAATGCATTCAGGATCAGGAACGATTGCCACTTTTGTGATTTGTGGAATATTATCAACGGCATACTCCGCAAATTTATAAGTATCCATTATGTTCAGGCGATATTCCAAATTTCGCTCATCAATTAACAATTTTCTGCAATTTGTTCCTTGCGCCGTCAATATCAATGATGTTGCATAATTTCGAACATCTTCGAAACTTTCATCTACCCCCCTGGAGGTAATATATAGAATGCCGTCTTCTAAATTCGATGTGAATTCGATAGCCATAATTTCTCCTTACAGAACTGTTCCGGGTAATTCCTCGGTATGCTTACCTCTTTTAATCACCAGTTTTCCGTTGACGATCACATACTCAATACCTTCAGCATATTGATGCGGATCCACATAAGTGGCTTTATCAATGACTGTTTTGGGATTGAAAATTGTGATGTCGGCATAATAGTCCTCCTGAAGGACACCGCGGTTTTTCAGGTGTAATTTTTTGGCTGACAGGGAGGTCATTTTCCGAATAGCAGTCTGCCAGTCAAAGATCTTTTCCTCACGACAATATTTCCCCAGGACACGCGGGAAAGTTCCGTAATAACGGGGATGGGGATTTCCTTTATGTAATTTGCCGTAAGGCGCTACCGCATTTCCGTCGGAACCTATGACAGTCAACGGGTCTGCCAGCACTTTTTTCAGGTTGTTTTCATCCATTGCAAAACCAATAACCCCGACACTATTCCGTTCTTCAATCAAGATATCAAAAACAAACCGGGTTGGTTTTTTACCGGCCATGTCGGCAGCTTCACTGATATATTTTCCTTCATATTGTTTGTTTTGCTGCTCGGAACAGGAGCTGATCATCACATGGTCCCAGCCGCCGATTAAATCAGCCCGGGTATTCATATATTTGCCGATCTTGTCGGCCAACTCCGTATCCTGGAGGCGAGCCAGTATTTCATCGGTATCCCCCTGCCGCGCCCATAAGGGTAAAAAGGATGAAAGCCCTGTTCCCCAGGCATTGTAAGGATAACGGTCCAATAATACGTCAACACCTTGATCTTTGGCATCATGCACCAGTTTCAGCATATTGTCCACTTTATGCCAGTTGGGACGGTTGCAGGCCTTGAAGTGGGATATTTGCAGAGAGACGCCGGACTTTTTCGCGATTTCAATGGCTTCTTCAATGGCTTGTTCAACTTTCGCATCTTCACTGCGTATATGCGTCGCGTAAACACCATTATATTTTTTTACCACTTTACAGAGTTCGATCAATTCCCCGGTCTCAGCATAACTGCCGGGAGAATATTCCAAACCCGTAGACAGCCCCAAGGACCCTTTTTCCATGGATTCAGCCATTACTTCTTTCATTTTTTCCATCTGTTCCGGTGTTGGTTTGACATCATTTCGTCCAACCACATAAGCGCGAATATCGCCATGTCCTGTGAAGGTGGCGTAATTCATACCGATTCCACCTTTGCGAAGCTCATCCAGAAATCCTTTGACATCATGCCATTTCACTTCCAGTCCGTATTTTTCTTTGTTGGAATCGTAAAGTTCCAGGGCTTCATCCTCTTTCAAAGGAAAAGGCGAATAGCCGCAATTGCCCGACACTTCCGTAGTCACGCCCTGACGAATTTTGCTTTCGCCTTTCGGATTTACCAGCAATTCCGTATCGGTATGGGTATGAATGTCGATAAACCCCGGTGAAATATAAAGCTCTTTGGCATCAACTATTTCTGTTCCACCGGCTTCAGAAAGATCCCCAATGGCAGCGATTTTTTCACCGATGATGCCGATGTCGGCTGTGATACCGGGATTGCCCAGGCCGTCAAAAACGGTTCCGTTGCGAATGATCAGGTCAAATTTTGCCCCTTTGAAACAGCCGGCGACAAGTCCGAGACCGGCCAAAGAACCGGCTTTGATAAAAGTACGTCTTGAAATTGGTTTCATTTTATTCCCCCATTACAAATTAATATTCAGTAAAAACAAAATTAAAGGATTGCAGCATCAATAACAAGGTGATTCAAAGGAACTGCAATGGTTTACCGGAATTATCCCAATGGACTTGCGGTTGAAACAGCCGGGTTAGCAAAAATTATTTGTTATTACCGGCAAAATATTTTCTACCCCTCATTCATCAATTTTTGCAAAAGATCAAAGAAGAGCCCCCCGTGATATCCGTCTGCCAGACCGTGGTGGGCATGTAATGAAACCGGGATAATTTTTTTTGCTTTTTCAGTACGCATTTTACCAAAACAAATTTTTGGTACAGAATCCACAATTTTGTAATTCCGGGCATGTGAAAGTGATGAAAAACTGATCCAGGGAATCGCGGAAAAATGGATGGTGTCATTTCGCTGTGCATCTTCCGACAAACGCAGTCCTGTGGAATTTTGCACGGCTCTTATCTCTTTTTTAGCAGATTGCTTAAACACTTCAAAATCATTATCAAAATCAATTGAGGAAAATGCAAACGTGCCGTCTTTGCGGCCGATGGTGGAACTGACATTTATTTTGTCGTAGCAAACCACCTTGTCGTCGAGAATACGATAGCGGAATGCTTCAATTTGATTAATAGCCTGCAGGGTTTTATAGAGATAGAGCAGAAAAAATGAGTTCCCGGTTTGCCCGGCGTTTTCATAGGCCGCGGTGCAATCCACATCGGACACAATGCCCCAAAAAGGGTCATCATATTGGCGGAAAAATTCAAAATGCTCCCTGCGGTTCCAATTTTCCAAATCGATTGTTTTAAGCATCAAGGAGCTCCGGTACCTGTCTGACGGATTCCACCGTTTCAAAATTATAAGCCCCTGTGTCCTTTACTTCCTCATGGGCCCAGGTGGTATGATAGGGAATGTGAATGGCATTGCCGCCAAGATTTAAAACAGGCAAAATATCAGATTTTACAGAATTACCGACCATTAGAAATTCCTGTGGTTTAATGTCCAGATGGTTGATTAATTTTTTATAATTGGATTCCTGCTTATCACTCATGATTTCGATATGGTGAAAATATTTTTCAAGGCCGGATTTTTCCAGTTTGCGCTCCTGGTCCAGCAAGTCCCCTTTCGTGGCGACAATCAGGCGAAAATTCCGGTTGTATAATTCTTGTAAAACCTCTTCAATCCCATCCAGCAGTTCAATGGGTTTATTGAGCATTGCTTTGCCCATTTCAATAATTTCCACAATTTTTTCATGGGGAATTTTATTATGGGTGATCTTCAGCGATGTTTCAATTACCGACAGAATAAAAGCCTTGATTCCATAGCCGTAAATCGGAAGATTACGGATCTCTGTTTCAAACAAAATTCGGCTGGTCTCTCCAGGAGTCAGAAAATCTTTCAGCAATTTGCCAAGATTCTCTTCCACCTCATTGTAATAACTTTCATTGACCCAGAGTGTATCGTCGGCATCGAAGCCAATGACTTTAATATTTTTTTTCTTAAGCATTTTCTATCCTTTGCTGTATTGCCGAAATCTAATTTTTTTCGAAATGTTATGCAAATTGATATTGATCAAGGATCCACAAAACATTTATCCGGATTTCATCTTTAATTTAACCCCTATTTAACATAAATTTGGTGGACTTATAAAGGATTTGTAAAATTTAAACAAAAGGCGCGTTAAATGAACACCAAAATCGGTTTTGACAATGAAAAATATCTCAAGGAACAGACCGCGGCAATTCTGAAGCGGGTAGAAAAATTCAATGACAAACTCTATCTGGAATTTGGCGGGAAGCTACTTTATGACTATCACGCTTCCCGGGTATTGCCGGGATTTGACCCCAATGTAAAAATGCGCCTGCTGCAAAAACTCAAAGATAAGACTGATGTGATTCTCTGCATTTATGCCGGCGATATCGAACGCAAAAAAATTCGCGCTGATTTCGGCATTACCTATGATTCCGACGCTCTGAAAACCATTGACGATTTTAAAGAATGGGGCATAGATATTACTGCTGTGGTGATTACCCGCTATGAAAATCAACCTTCGGCAAAATCCTTTAAAAACAAACTGGAACGTCGCGGTGTCACGGTCTATACTCACAAATTTACCAAAGGCTATCCCACTGATGTGGATATGATCGTCAGTGACGAAGGCTATGGCGCCAATGAGATGATCAAAACCACCAAACCCATCGCAGTGGTCACCGGGCCCGGGCCAGGCAGCGGCAAACTGGCCACCTGTCTCAGTCAACTCTATCATGAATATAAAAAGGGAACCAAAGCCGGCTACGCGAAATTTGAGACCTTTCCCATCTGGAATTTACCGCTCAAACATAAGGTAAACATAGCCTATGAAGCGGCCACTGTTGACCTGAAGGATGTTAATCTCATCGATCACCACCACCTCGAAGCCTACGGCGAAAAAACAGTGAATTATAACCGTGATATTGAGGCCTTTCCCCTGCTGAAAAGAATTTTGGAAAAAATCACCGGCGAAGAATCTGTTTATAAATCTCCCACTGATATGGGCGTGAACCGCGCCGGTTTCGGAATTATTAATGATGAAGTAGTACAGGAGGCCGCTAAGCAGGAGATCATTCGTCGTTATTTTCGCTGCGCCTGTGAATACGCTATGGGCCTGGTGGACAAGGATATTCTGGAACATGCCCAGTTGATTCTCAGCAATTGCGGCGCGAAAGTGGAGGACAGAAAAGTGGTGTTACCCGCCCGCAAAGCCTCGGAATCAGCCCAGATAAAAGGCAAAGGCAATGAAGGCATTTACTGCGGCGCGGCCATTGAGTTGAAAGAGGGCACCATCATTACCGGTGAAAATTCAAAATTAATGCATGCATCTTCTGCGCTGATCCTGAATTCCGTCAAATTTCTGACCAATATTCCCAAGGAAGTGGACCTGATCCCCATCAATGTGATCGACTCTATCACTTCCCTGAAAACCAATATTCTGAATGGCCGGCAGATCAGCCTGGACCTGGACGAAACCATGATTGCCCTCAGCATCAGCGCGGTATTAAATCCATCGGCACAAATGGCGGTGGAAAAGCTGAAAGAATTGAGTGGCTGTGACGTTCACCTTACCCACATGCCGACGCCCGGTGATGAAGCGGGATTGCGGAAACTGGGGGTGAATATCACCTCGGATTCGGATTTTTCTTCAAAGCGCCTGTTTGTGAAATAATTCCAACCAATATCCCTATTTTGATCTACTGGTTCACGTATTATATTTTATGCCGGCGGTCAAGTAAATGATCACCGGCGATATTATTTAGTAAAGGATGTCTATATCCGGTACAACTCCGCCAGCTTTTTACCGAGTCTGTCACCACGAATTTCCCCGCCGAAATTAGTAACTTTTCCATCAGGATCGATCAGGAAAAAAGTCGGCACACCATAAATTTTATAAAGATCGCTAATAGAAGAATCCTCTCCCTCAAGTACTGTTGTCCATGTAATTTCTTTCTCTTGCATAAATTGTTTAAATTTTTCATCCGACATATTTCGGGTCAGACAAATGCCCAAAATATCAAATCCTTTTGATTCAAATTTCTCTAATGTTTCTTTTAAGTTTGGAATCTCTGCGATACAGGGGCCACAACCAACAGACCAAAATTCAAGCAGGGTATAATTACCTCTATAATCCGATAGTTTTCCTTTTTTTCCGTCAATTGCTTCAAATTCAAAGTCAGGCGCAAAATCACCCCTGATATTTGCCATAAATTGTTTATTTTCCTGCTGACGATTATCATTGGCTAGCATGCTGGCATAATTACTTTTCATGGAACCCCATTGGTTCTCAAAGGGTACAGAAGCCATGATCTCCTGAAATTCATCAAAACTGTTTTTTGCTAATTTTTGAACGGGACGGTAAACATTTCTGCCATAATCATAAAGCCAGGCAGCTAATACTTGTTTTAATGTATCCGTTTCGCCAAACTTCCCGCTCAGCAACTTGTAATCTTTCCGGGCTTTTTCCAATTCCAGGTTTAATTCCTCCAGTGTTTCAGCATTCTCAAAAATTTTCCTCCGATAGATTATCTGTGACGTGTAGTTTTTCGGATAGTCAGCAATTTCTGTTTTGATTTCAGCAATAATTCTCTCTGGTGAGGCCTTTGCCATCTCCAAAAAATCAATATTTCGAAAGCGGGCATTTTTCACCGGTTTACCATTTTCATTATAAATATACTCTGTGTAAGTTTTCCGGTCATTATAATCGAATTTTTCACCATTAGTAAAATACCATGATAATAATCTGGCCTCCTCAGGTATGGTTATTGTCGCCTGCCATTGGTTTCCCGATTTTTTCATATCAACCGTTGTCGCCCGGTCCGGCCCGGTATTTAAAACATTTTCAAATAATTTGTCCGGGCCATGGTATGCGGAATAAATCGGTTCCCAATGATCATAGACATAAACCACTTTGACCGGTCCGGTCAAATTACTTTCATAGATGATTGTATAGTCCTTCCCTCTGACAGGCAGGTTTTCAGTGTTTTTGTTTGTCAATTCCTGCCGGCTGCAACTTAATAATAGAATACTTATGATTAAACCGATTAAAAAAGTCCTTTTCTTAAGCATTACATCCTCCAAAAATAAATTAATTGCCGCAACATATTATATAATTTAAAAATTGAAATTTATAATACAAGAATTAATTAATTTATATTGTTTCCTTCTTCACTGACTTTTCTTCCACTGCTTTCCACGTTGGGGAAAGTGGTAAGTCGATGTATCCGTGTATTTCTGTAAATCCATAACCGCGAAAAAAAATTCACACTGAGACCGACCATTTCGAAAGTAATTTCTTATCAAATTCTTCCTTTACCTCAATACCAATATAGCTTATATTATATTGGAAGGAGACAAAAATGCGCATTAAAAAATTGAGTTTAATCATTACAATTATTTTGGTAATCACCGGCACGATCATCGCCGCCGAAAGCAAAATCCAGTTGGTGCTGGGAAGCGATACGGCAATCTGGAATGGCATGTCCACCAGCCGGTATCATTGCACTTACAATCCCGTCCTTTATACTGATCCGTCAGAAAACACCTATGAAGTTATGAGCGACGCATTCCGCTCACAACTCGTAGACTCCGATGGTACACCCATGCCTCTCACCTGGTGGATGATGTGTGGAAATATCTTTCGTCATGCCACCAATACCGACTGTCCGATTCCCAATACCATGACCATGTACCACATGAAGGAAAACCATCTTGAACAGATTGAAAAATGGGGTGACGAACTGACTCTTCATTATCATACTTTTAAATGGTCGGACTATGACAATGACGGCCTTTGGCACTGGAACCAGGCGGAAGCTTTTGAAGAGTGCCGTGAGGATTTTGATTTTACCCTGTGCCAGCTCTTGCTGGAAGAGGAAAATTTCTTTGTCTCCTTCCGCAGCGGTTGGCATTATATGGATAATGAGTGGCAGGCCTACCTCAATGAACTGATGCCCTTTAGCATGCACAATGCCTACGGCAGTTATAAAGATGATCCGGAAGAGCCTACCAACAATAATATTGACTGGCGCCGCGCACCGGACGAATGGATACCTTATCAACCCAGCGAAGAAAATTATCAATTGCCAGGCGGAAATGCCGGCTGGAATCTGCGTTCCATCCATCTGCGCAGTGCCACGAATCCAGCTTATCTGGACAGCATCTTCGCCAGGGCTGCCAGGGGAATTTCACAAGTTGCCTGTTTTTGGGGGCATTTACCGGAAGAGGATTTTAATGACAATTTGGTGATCATTGATTCCATTGCTCATGCTATGTCGGAAAAATATGATGAACCTTTTCAATATTCCACCGCTGTCGAGGGAATGCAGAACTGGCTGCAAACGGAAGATGAAACCGCTCCGCAATTGACTTTAAACGAAACCGGTACCGATGAAGCGCTCTATATTGATATTTCTGTCAGCGAAGCAATTTTTCAATCCCAGCCCTATGTGGCAGTGAAAGACATTTATGAAAATTATTATAAAATGGAATGTGTCCGCACCGGTGATCTGAGTTGGCAGACGGCGGAACCCTTAAACAAAAACAATCTCGCCAAAATCGGTGTCGCTGTTTGTGATTCCGTAGGTAATCAAGCGCTGGAATTTTTGGAATATCTGCCTGATGATCAATTTCTGGATAATGAGGATGAAAACTTAACTGAA
>CAZCHS010000032.1:0-27671 GCA_964498725.1 uncultured bacterium
ACAAATCATTCCTATCAATACAGTCTTTAATTTTTATCCTGGGAATTTTATAGCCCATACCTGTCCAATTTGATAGTTCACAGGTCATTCTGCCACTGGGATCACCTTCAATCAAAAATATTTTAATACTTTTACCGTATTTCATCATACCCTCTATTTGGATGTTCTCTTCAATTTATTCAATCAAACGAAATAATCAAACATGACTGGCCAAAGGATCATACATTAAAGCAAAAAACTAAAAGAGAAATGAAAATCACTCCTTGTATATTTAAATTCAGCATGATAATTTTTCATGCCAATATTCAAAAAAAATAAGGATATTACAATGCCATCAAATATGACCTTCCCGCCTCAAAGTGAAATATTAAAAATCTATCACCAGGACAAATCAACTTTAGAAAAAGCACGAAAATTATTAAGTCGCGACAGATGTGTTTTGAAATCCCATAAAAACGGGAAATTCCACCTTACTGTTGAGGGGGAATACGAAGATTTTCAAGTGATCGTCTCTTTTGATGATGATACGATCGTACCACAATGCAATTGCAACAGCCCGGCGGAAACCTGCTCGCACAAACTGGCATCTTTATTATTCCTTAGTGATTATCTGGAAGAGATAAAAGAACAACCGCCAACCGGTAAATATTCAAAAAAAGAAATGATCAAAAGAGTATTGGAAGAACGCCGGCACAAAGCCTTTTCGGAAAATTATCGCCTCGACCTGGCTGAAAATCTACATGGCATTCACCAACTTTACTCCACTTCCGGTCGAAAATACCAGGTAACCATCAGGGATTTCAAAACTGAAGAGGGCCATTGCAGCTGTCCCGATTTCAGAACCAACAAACTGGGAACCTGTAAACACATTATTCACACCATAGAAATTTTGAAAAAGAAGTATAAAAAATCCTTTTTAAAAAAATATAATAATTATCCTTTTACGGAAATAGTCCTGGACCCTCATTACAATTATAATATCACATATTATAAAGCAAAAAATGACCATCGCGACGTAAATACCCTGGTAGAAGAATATTTTCCCAAAGGCAGTAAGTATATTTTTCCGCGCGACTACAATGCTTTTTTAGAATTTTTGGAAAAAACCCGGGATATCAAAGAAATCCTTATCCGTCCTGAAGTAACAGAGAAAATTGAAACCCATTTCGAAAAAGAGGCAATGGCCAAATTGCAGGAGAAGTCCGGTTATGATTTCTCAAAAATAAAGGGGGAATTGTTTGATTACCAGAAAGAGGGAGTAGATTTTTCGATCTATAAATCCGCCAGTATTATTGCTGATGAAATGGGGCTGGGAAAAACCATTCAGGCCATCGCCGTTGCTGTTATTAAAAAAGATATTTATGACCTCAAAAAGACCCTTGTCATTTGTCCGGCCTCCCTGAAATCTCAATGGAAAAAAGAGATTGAAAAATTCAGCCATGAAAAAGCCACCATTGTGGAAGGCCACCGGTCGGAAAGAAAAGAGATTTATAAAAACAGCAAAACCTTTTTCCTGATTGCCAATTATGAAGCAGTGTTGCGCGATATTACCACCATTTACAAATATTCTCCCTGCATGATTATTTTGGACGAAGCGCAACGGATCAAAAATTACGATACAAAAACCTCCCATGCTGTCAAATCCATTCCCCGCAAACATTCCCTGGTCATTACCGGGACACCGCTGGAAAACCGTTTGCTGGACCTTTATTCCATCATGAATTTTGTCAATCCTTACGCTTTGGCGCCGCAGTGGGAATTTTCCATGAAACACTGTCTCTTTGATAAAACCAAGAAAAACAAAATTACCGGATATTATGATCTGCAAAAGCTCCATAACCACCTGTCAGATTATATCATCCGTCGTGAAAAAAAGGAAGTCTTTGCACAATTACCCGCAGTACAGGAAGTTGCCGTGCCGGTAAAACTGCATCCCTTTCAATATGAGATGCTTAGCGGAATGGCTCAGTCGTTGATGCTTTACATCAATAAAAAGCACAAGACCTTTTATGATATTAGGCGGATTCAGCAAATTTTGACTTCCATGCGAATGACCTGCGATTCCTCTTATCTCGTGGACAAAGAATCCAATTATTCTCCAAAACTCGATGAACTGAAACTAATCCTGACGGAAAAATTCAATCTGCCGGAAAGCAAGAAAAAAATCATCATCTTTTCCGAATGGAAAACCATGCTGAAACAAATTGCCCAGATGCTCCGAGCCAATAAAATCGGATATACCACTCTTTCCGGTGATGTTCCTGTCAAAAGCCGGGGTAAATTACTGGAGGAATTTGAACATAGCGAGGACTGTCATATTCTGCTTTCCACAGAAGCCGGCGGCACCGGCCTGAATATGCAATTTACCGATACAGTCATTAATTTCGACCTTCCCTGGAACCCGGCCAAAAAGAACCAGCGTATCGGGCGAATTAACCGCATCGGCCAGCAGAGCCAGCATCTTACAGCGATCAATATGGTGGCTATCGATAGTATCGAAGAACGGATTGCCGATGGAATCGTCCTGAAACAAGACTTATTTGACGCCGTGCTAAACGTGGAATCTGTAACCGATGAAGTTGATTTTTCTGCAAAAGGCCGGTCAACATTTATTGAACAGCTGAACAAACTGATTCAACCGGAAGAGGAGAAAAAAGTTCAGGAATCCGATGAGCCGGTAGAAGAAATCACAGATACCGACATCAATGAAACAATCGATTCGGAAGATGATATCATTGAAGCAAATCAGGCTGATGACCAAAAATCCGTCAAACAGCATAGGGATAAACAAGACCGGCCGGCTTCACAGGATATGGAAAAAATGGAAGAGACTCTGAATAACGGTCTCAAATTTTTCTCCGGATTAATGAAAATGGCCACAGGAAAAGATGTCAACCCGGAAGGTCAATCCATAAAAGTGGACAAAGAAACCGGTGAACTGACCATGACGTTTAAACTGCCGGTTTGATATTTACCTAAAACAAAAAGGCATGCTTACAGATTTTCCAAAAGGAAATCACAAATTTTTCGCATCAAATGGTAGCGGGTGTTGCCGCCATAGATGGAATGATTGCGATTGGTATAGATCATCATGTCAAATTGCTTATCTGCTTGGACCAGATCATCAATAAATTCCATTGTATTTTGCATATGAACGTTGTCATCAGCGGACCCATGGCAGATCAATAATTTCCCCTGTAACTGATCAGCGAAAAAAAGCGGCGAGTTGTCATCATACCCCGATGGGTTTTCCTGGGGTGTCCGCATAAACCGTTCTGTATAGATACTATCGTAGAATCGCCAGGTGGTGACCGGCGCCACCGCCACACCCGCCTTGAAAATACCATTACCTTTTTCCATGGCCAGCAAGGTGGTAAAGCCGCCATAACTCCAGCCCCAGATACCAATCCTTTCGGGATCAATATATTTTAGATCCTGAAGATATTTGGCCGTTTCGATCAGGTCAAGGGTTTCATATTTACCCATTTCCATATAAGTCATTTTTTTGAATTCTTCGCCCCGTCCGCCAGTACCACGGGGGTCTACACTGACGACAATATAATCCTGTGCAATGAAGTGCTGATACCAGTTGCAGTTCCATTCATTTTGAACACTTTGGGAGCCGGGGCCGCTGTACTGATCAATCAGTACCGGGTATTGCTTTTCAGCATCGAAATCCACCGGCTTCAGCATCCAGCCATTCAGTTCTACATCTTCACTGGTCCGGAAAGTAAAGAATTCCATTTCGCTGAACTGATAATTTTCCAGGGAATCCAATACCTGCTGATTATCTTCCAGAGTTCGAATTAATTCTCCATCACAATTATGCAAAGTAACAGTTTTTGGAGTGGATTTATTAGAAAATTTATTGATAAAAAATTTATTGTTTTTGGAAAAATCAGCACTGTTACGGCCTTTATTTTTAGTTAATCTTTTCAGATTGTTTCCATCCAGATCAATGGAAAAAAGCGAAACATTGAGCGGTGAATTATCAAAAGCGGAGAAAAAGACCCTGCCTTTTTCTTCATTCAGACCATAATATTTTTGCACATCAAACTCTCCCTGCGTAATGGCATTGAGTTTTTTACCGTTGACATGATGGAGGAATAAATGCTGGTAGCCGGTGGTTTCATTCATCACAATAAATCGTTTATTATCCCGCAGAAAAGTAACAGCATCAAAAGTGCCGTCTTCCACATATTCGGATTCCTTATCTTCATATATTACACCGGTGCGGCCATTCTTCGGGTCCCCCTGTAGTATTTCAAAATGATTTTGCAACCGGTTTAAGCGAAAGATAGCCAGGTGCCGAGAATTGGGAAACCACTTGATCCGCGGTACATATTGTTCGCTGTCATCACCGATTTTCATATCAATTGTTTCCTTGCTTTTCAGGTGATAGACGTGCACGGAAACAATGGAATTCTTTTCACCGGTTTTTGGATATTTGAAGGTATAATTTTCAGGATAGAGCTTATTATCTTCCAAAGTCGGATGCGAAGCCTGAAAGAGTGTCATATTAAAGGTTTTAACCTCCCTTTCGTCAAAGCGAATATAGGCGATCATTTTATTGTCGGGAGACCAGGCATAGGCTTTATTGAAGCCAAACTCTTCTTCATATACCCAGTCGGGTGTTCCGTTTTGGATTTTGTTTTTTTCACCATCATGGGTGATTTGGTACTCTTGCTCTGATTCAAGGTCTTTATAATAGATATTATTTTTATGTACATACGCAACACGTTTGCCGTCAGGCGATAAGTCCGCGATGCGGATATTCTTTTTTTCAGTCAATTGTTGAATTTTGTTGGTAGCCCGGTTTTTAATATAATAATCAGCGTAATAGGAACGACGGTAGATTTGTTTTTTATTGGTATAAAACAGAATTTTATTTCCATCTGCCGAAATTTCATATCCGGAAATATCTTTTATATCATATTTTTTAATTGGTTTGAGATTGAGCAGTGTGTCCACCGCCTCACCGGTTTGATAAGCATATTTTATCAGCTGTTTTTTGTCTTTATCAATTGAAGTGTAATGATCGCCATCCGCCAGGGATTTCAATCCCTTTATATCTTTTTCCTTAAATATATTTTCCTTGACAACCTTTTCAAGGGTGATTTCTTTTTTCCCTGCTCCGTAACTGAATGTAAAAAAAAGAATAAACAGGATAATTAATTTTTGTCTCATTCTCCACTCCCTCTAATACTTTACAAAAACAAATCGGATTAAAATATGCAAAAAATTTAATAAATTAGGAAACACAAAATAAATGAAACTATCTGAAACTGGATTTTATTTACCAATATTTTGGCTCCGGAGCAAAGTGAGTGAAAAAAGGTGCTGCACTTACAGAAATTTTCGGAATGATGGAACAATTATAAAGCGATTACGTAGCTTTAGCGGAGTGTTTTAAGAAGTTTTGGAATTATAATTCTGGAATTGATTAGCAAAAAGGTTAAATAAAATATACTACTCCTCCTTTTAAAGTTAAAAATACTCCCTCCTTTTCATGGATGCAGGTCTTAACGGGCCTGCATTTTTTTTGCACAAAAAAAAATGCCGGGAAAAACCGGCATCTGAAATTTTAGTTCACTAATTATTCGCTATGCTGGAAAGCCCAGGTGTTTGATTAATCGCTTCAGCAAGATATTCTTTGCCTCATCCGAGGATTTTTTAAATTTCATTCCGGCAAAATACCGGTTAACCATCTCTTCTTTGATCCAGACATTTTTAGCTTCCAATTCAATCTCATTAAAAGGCAGGTCCTCATTAGACAGATCGATCAGTAATTGCAGGGTTTTATTATGCGGTAATTGATACTTGCTGATAATACACATACCGCCGGTATTAATATCAACAATATTACCCAAATGTTTTCGTGATTTTTTGCTGATTATTTTTATTGGCCGTGTGAGCAAACTTCTGTTTTGTATTCGTTTATTCATTTTCATTCCTGTTTGTTTTATTACTATTTATTAGTTTAAATTTTAAATATCAACAGACAATTTGCATGCCGAACAATAATTCCCCTCAAAAAAATTGCCGGCTGGCCAAAAATGTGTCTTTTGGTCACATATTTTTGTATATATTTTCAACAACTTATTTAATTATAGGCGATTACTTGTAATTGCAAGATTACGATGACCACTATAATTAAAGTTACTTTTAAAAAAACCTTTTATTGAATAGCTATAATGAAATGGTTAAATTTTAAGTTATTGTAATTAATATTTATTTTGGAAAGTTTGAAAAGCAAGTTAATCTTGCTAACATTAATGCCCGTCGCATTTTTGCGGGTTAAAAACTCAATAAAAACACTAAATAAAAAGGAATTTATCTATGAGAAGAACTAAAATAATAGCTAGTCTGGGGCCCATGTCCCGGGATCCGGAGATGATGGAAAAACTGATTCTTGCCGGCGTCAATGTGTTTCGTGTAAATTTTTCCCATGAAAGCCGGGAGTTTCAGGGCAAAGTCATTGATGCGATTAAAGAAGTACGCAAAAAAGCGGGCCGCTCCGTGGCAATTTTACAGGACCTTTCCGGCCCGAAAATTCGCATTGGAAATATTATCAATGAGCCAATTTTCCTGAAAGACGGCCAGAGATATACCCTGACAACCCGCGATATTGACGGCAATGATAAGATTGTTTCTGTCAATTACAAAAAATTGCACGAGGAAGCTTTTGAAGGTGAAAAAATATTTTTAGACGACGGAACACTACAGTTAAAGGTCATAAAAATTGATGGCCAGGATATTGAATGCGAGGTGGTTGATGGTGGAGAACTGAGTTCTAAAAAAGGGGTGAACCTGCCGGATACAAAAATTTCCACACCGGCATTAACAGAGAAAGACCGGTTGGACCTGAAAGTGGGTTTAGAAAAAAATGTCGATGTTGTAGCTCTCAGTTTTGTTCGTAATGTGGAAGATGTGAAGTTACTCCGCAACCTTATCAAAGAATCCGGCAAAGGTACAACACTGATCGCAAAAATTGAAAAAAATGAAGCCTTGGAGCAGATTGATGAAATTTTGGATGTTGTGGACGGCATTATGGTGGCCCGCGGTGATCTGGGCGTTGAAATCCCGATTGAACGGGTTCCTCATGTACAAAAAATATTGATCCAAAAAGCCAATGCCAAAGGTAAAATATCCATAGTTGCCACCCAAATGCTGGAATCTATGACGAAAAACCCCCTACCTACCCGGGCGGAAGTAACCGATGTGGCCAATGCCATTCTTGACGGTACCAGCGGGATTATGCTCTCCGGCGAGACAGCCATTGGCAAATTCCCCGTAAAAACCGTGGAATTGATGTCGGAAATTGCCATAAGCACAGAAGAAACCTTTCCTTTTCAGGAGTGGAATAATAAATTTGATCATGACCTCTCTTTGACAATTCAGGAATCAGTGGCCCGTTCCGCCTGTAAAATTGCCGACCAGGTGGCGGCAAAATGCATTGTAACCTTTACCAATTCGGGACGGACATCAAAATATGTCTCTAAATATAAGCCTTCACAACCCATTTTAGCGCTGACACCGGATCCGAAAACCTTTGGAAAAATGTCCCTGGTATGGGGAACCATTCCTGTTTATATGGAAGAATCGGAGCGACTGGTGGATATGGAAAAACAAGCGGAATTGGCGGCAATTAAATACCTTAATCTGGTAAAAGGCGATATAATGGTAATTACCGGAGGCTTTCCACTTTACAAACGAGGGGGAACAAACCTGATCAAAATTACGGAAATAAAATAGAAGTTCAATATGGATATTCAAGATTATGAAGCCCTGCGAGATGAAGTGGAAACCTGCAAAAAAAGAAAATCGCAGTTTAATCGAACAAATTATGTGACTGGACACATTTTTTGCGGGGCGCCATGTATAAACCGCCTTTGCAAAGACTGAGCAGGATTTTAAATGAATTATGTAATATATCTTTTCTTCAGATTAATGGTTTTTATCAATCGCTTTGTTCCTTTTTTTGTATTTTATTATTTTGCCGATATTATCTATGTGTTTTTATATTATGTGTTTAAATATAGAAGAAATGTGGTGCGGCAAAATTTAAACCGCGTATTCCCGGATAAATCCAATCAGGAAATACACCAAATCACAAAAAAATTCTACCACAATCTTGCTGATATTATGCTGGAAAGCATCAAAGGATTTTCCGCAAAAAAAGAAGAAATGATCAAGCGGTATAAGGTCATCAATCCGGAAATCATGAATAAATATTTTAATGCGGGCAAAGATGTTATTTTACTGGGCGCCCATTATACCAACTGGGAATGGGGCGCGCTGGCCACCGGCTCCCAGGTGCAGCACCATATGGTTGCCCTTTACAAACCACTTTCCAATAAATATATTGATCAATATATGAAAAAACGGCGGGCCGCATGGAATATGGAACTGGCGTCAATTTATAGGACCAGCCGGGTCTTTGATCATGATTACGGAAAGCCCAAAGCCGTGATTATGCTGGCGGACCAATGCCCGACAAAATTGGATCAGGCTTATTTTGTTGATTTTTTGGGCCAGAATACGGCCTGTTTGCACGGTCCGGAAAAATATGGGCGCCGCAAAAACCTGCCGCTGCTATATGCCAATATGCAGCGGGTCAAACGGGGATATTACACCGTCAGAATAGAAAAGTTATCTGATAATCCGGCCGCATTAAAAGAAGGTGAAATTACAGAAATTTATATGCAGCACCTGGAGAATATTATTCGCCGGCAACCGGAGAATTGGCTCTGGTCCCACCGGCGCTGGAAACGTACAAGAGAAAGGAAACATGAAAAAAAATAAACGAATGGTCTATTCCACCGACCCTGATGTGAAAATTGAAAAAGAAGAAAAGAAAGAGCCCGGCACCCTACCGCCTGATCAACAGGAACTAAAACTTTTGATTGATCGTAAAGGTCGCAAGGGCAAAGAGGTGACATTAATTCAGGGGTTTGTCGGCAAAAAAGAGGACCTGAAACAATTGGGGAAAAGACTAAAACAGGTTTGCGGAGTTGGCGGTTCTGTAAAAAATGGTCAAATTTTAATTCAGGGAAATTTCCGTGATAAAATTTGTCAAATTCTTGAATCAGAAAATTTTAATATTAAAAAAATCGGAGGTTGATCATCAGTAAAACAAACATTGTATTTGGCAGAAATCCGGTTTTTGAATATTTGCAGTCAGGCCGGCGTGTTGACCAACTTTATTTTCATGACAAAATCCGCCGTAATGACTGGATGGACAAAACCTTACGTCTGGCCCAAAAGCATAAGGTAAAGTACTCCTTTGTTCCCAAAGAAAAACTAAATTCAATTGTTGGTGCCGGTAATCATCAGGGCGTTGTGGCCTTTATTTCGCCGGTTTCCTATGCCACACCCGAAGATATCCTGGATACCGCAAAGAAGATGAACGAAAAACCCTTTATTGTAATTCTTGACTCAATCCAGGACCCGCATAATTTTGGCGCTATTATACGAACGGCTGTGGCCATGGGCGTGCATGGCATCCTTATTCCGAAGCACGGCAGTGTTTCTGTTACAGATACGGTTTTTAAAACCTCTGCCGGTACAGTGCAAAAATGTAAAATCGCCAAAGTAACGAATCTGGTCCAGGCCATAAACCTACTGAAAAAAGAAGATGTTTGGATATATGGCGCTGACAGCCATGCCAAGCAAAGTATGAATGAAACAGACTTTCGCGGCGGTGTGGCCCTGGTTATGGGCAGTGAAGGTAAAGGCCTGCATCAAAAAGTGAGTGAGCATTGCGATTTTTTAGTCAGTATTCCCATGAAAAATAAAGTAGAATCCCTCAATGTCTCTGTAAGTGCCGCACTATTAATCAATAAGGTTTTTGAATCAAGACAATAAAACTTTATTTTAAAAAAATATTGACATTGAAAAATTAAATTAATAAACTTCCGCGTGAAAAATGAATATTGATAATTATTGACAAATGAGATGTAAAAATTGCTTTCCTATACATGAGAAGTCGTAGAACCTCCTCCTACCCTCGCACACATAAGAATCTACGGCTTCTCACCTTCCTTATAAAAACCATCCAACAAAAAATTTTCTGAATAAATAGTAAAAAAGTTGGAACCATTTGTTTTCAGATAAGTATATAACTATTAATATTTGAAAACTGACGCTTAATTTCTTAACACACAAAGAAGCCATAAATCATACTCCTCCCCCTTAAAAATATAAAATTTATGGCTTCTCTCTTTTTTCTCAGTT
Organism: uncultured bacterium; assembly: GCA_964498725.1. GTDB lineage: Bacteria > Fidelibacterota > UBA2242 > UBA2242 > JAFGTP01 > JAFGTP01. Next base: position 10,237 of record CAZCHS010000032.1, read on the forward strand.
TTTGATAATAAAATGGGAACTTAAGGAAAAGTAACAAGTGTAATAAGAAATAATGATTTTTAATAAATGACCCCTTACCTCACTATACACAACAGAGAAGCCATAGGACCTCCTCCTACCCTCGTAACCTAATCCTATGGCTTCTTCCCTCCTTTTTTTTATTAACTGGAAAAATAGTTCTCAACTTTTAGAAACATTTTAATTATCAATTTTTTTGGCTAACCTTCTTGCTTAATTTATTAGAAATTACTGAGGAGATTCTAAATTTTATTAATTTTTTTACAAAAAACTATCCTTCTAGCACAGTTTTTGGAACACTAATTTTGTCATTTTTTTACTACAAAATATTGACGACCTTTGGGAGGGAGAAAAGGCTACTCAGATTATAAAAATGACGAGTAGCCTTTCTTATTTCTCATATCTTTTTTTCTTTTTGAGAAATTATAGATTTATACCATAAGGGTTTGTAATATATTCTCGCAATAATTTAACTTCATTTTCCGATTGGTCCAGCACTGCCTTAATGACATCCCCGATGGATACTAACCCGATTACTTTTTCTTTGTCCACAATTGGCAGATGACGAATCCGTTTGTTTGTCATGACTTTCATGGCGTAAGATAGCGTATCTTCAGCAGTGCCGATGATCAATTTGTCTTTGGGCGTCATGATTTCTGAAACTTTGGTGTTCTTATTGTCTCTATCATTATTGAGACATTTGAACAAAATATCCCGTTCTGTGAGAATTCCTTCCAATTTTTTATCCGGATTCATCACAAGCAGCGAACCGATTTTGTGCTTATTCAATAACCGGACAGCATCAAAGACCGGCTTGTCAGCAGATATTTTTATAAGCTCACTATTTTTCTTTTGCAGGAGATTATTGAGTTTCATTTTGTATTCCTTTATTCGTTTTAGGTACCTAAATGATCGATACGGAATTGGATTTTATTGGCATGGCCCTGTTCCTGCAAACGCAGATTTTCAAATATTTTAACCACATTTTCATCAATATTAGATAAGGTCATCAGCATTTTATAGGTCTGCTCTGTGTTCTTTTCCCTTTCCAGGGCAATTTTCAGAACATCCAAGGCCGATGCATCGGCATCAATGGCAGATGTATTGACAATTTTATCCATCAGGGTTGTATCGAGTTCATATTTTTTCTGTAAATCTTCCGCACTCACCTTTTTCTCATCAATCAGTCCGCGCAGTCGATTTTGATGCTCCACCTCTTCTTCTGCCAGCATTTTGACCAGGGCATTGACATCTTTATCTTCAACTTGTTTGGAAGCCTGAGTGTAAAAGGCAAAGCTTTCTTTTTCGATTTTAATGGCGTATTCAATAATTTCTTTAACACTGAACTGCTTCATTATGTCCTCCAAATTATTTTTATTCAAACTATTATGCCCTTCCGGTAATAATGTTGAATAATTGATTATTAGAATGTAAGGGTTTTATCTGCTTCAACAGTCCACTGAGATAATGCTTTCATATTACTGATTTCAACTCCATCAATCAATTTCAATTCATTTATACCGCGGGCAACGGAACAACCGCCACAGGCTTTTACTTCACCGCCTTTTCTAATAATGGATTTCAGCATTCTTTCAATGTTGTAGTAGCCGTCCGGTGTTTTTTGATTTGGCAGAGCGCACGTTACTGAATCGGCCATTAGAAAAATATTGACTTTTACATTCTCGTGTTCTTTTTGTAATGCCATCCCTAATCGCAGGGCGTTATAAGCTTTTTCTGTTCCATAAGGGGCATCATTAATAATAATAAGTATTTTCATTTTTTTGACTCCATTTTTTGTAAATAATTATCGATTCCTTTAGCGGCTTTATGCCCGTCGGCAATGGCGGAAATAGCATCCGGCCCGGCCACAATATCACCGCCCACAAAAAGCCACGGAATGGAACTTTGATAATTTTTATCCACCTTAACTTTGCGGCGGTCATTGAGTTCCACTTCCTTCATATATTCAATGTCCATTCCCTGGCCAATGGCTTCGACAATCATGTCGGCTGCAAAAAACTTTTTCACATTGGTATCAAAATGAGGATTGAACCGCCCCTCATCATCAAAAACAGAGAGGCACCTGATAACATTGAGGCCTTTAATTTCATCGTTTTCAATAACAACCTCCTTAGGTCCCCAACCGGGTTCCAGGGTTATATTTTCTTCGCGGCTTTCTACGATTTCTTCCTCATCCGCTGGCATAACCTCTTCGGTTTCCAGGGAGGTTGTGACCAATTGCACCCGGCCATATTTTTGATTCTGCAACCGGGCCAGTGTCCGGCTGATGTCCATGGCCACATTTCCACCACCGATAACGACAATTTTTTCTGCCACTTCAATTTCTTTGCCCTGAGTGAATTCCCGCAATAGTTCCACCGCCTGATAGCATTTCGGATGATCGGAACCATCAATCCGTGTGCTGCGGCCCAGATGCAATCCGGTGCCGGCAAAGACAGCATCATACTCTTTGTGCAATTGTTCCAGCGTAATGTCGGTGCCAACTTTGGTATTGAACCGGAATTCCACACCAAGGTTTCTGATGTATTCTACATCCTTGTCGATCTGATCATAGGGCAAGCGATATTCCGGAATACCGTAGCGGGTCATTCCGCCGGGTTGTTCCAGGGCCTCAAAAATTTTGACGTTGTATCCCATTAGCGCCAGGTAATAAGCGGCCGACAATCCGGCCGGCCCGGCACCAATGATGGCGACTTTTTTGTCATTTTTCTCGAGATTTTCTGTTCTCAGTATTTTCTGGTACTTATCCAGGGATACCTGGTCGGCAATGTAGCGTTTCAGCCAGCGAATGGAAATAGGGTCGCCCTTGTGCTGCATTGCGCAGACGGTTTCACACTTATGCGTACAGACACGACCGCAGACTTCGGGCAGCGGATTGGTTTCATAAAGCACACGTAAGGCTTCTTCCATATCATCTTCCCGAACAGCTTTTATATAGGAAGGAATGCCCATGTGGGCCGGACAAGTGGCAATACAGATACCGCATTCGATACATCGATCGGCTTCTTTGATGGCTTGTTCTTTTGAAAATCCTTTGACAATTTCCAGAAAGGTCTTACTCCGTTTTTCCGGCGCCATTTCTTCCATTTCGATTCGCCAGGGATTGTTCAATTCGTAATTATCCGGTTTTTTGTATCCCAGTTTTTCCTCATCCCAGTATTTTTTGTCCACACCGGGAATAAAAACAAACGTATCGGGATCGCTGTCAACCCATTGAAACTGATTGGACATGCCCATAGAATTGGTAGGGCAAATATCCACACAAAGGGCACACCAGCAGCAGCGGCCGTAATCGATTTGCGGACGCAAACCACTGTCACCATCTTCAGTTTTGATGCCCTCTACCGGCACCAGGTCAATAGCAGAGTTCTGACAAATTTCTTCGCAGGTACCGCAGCCGATACATTTATCAATATCATTTTGGTGAAAGCCACGATATCGAGACGCTCCCTGCCGTTCCAGCGGTTTTTTGATGGAAACCGGCTGGTCCCATAAATTTTTCCATGCTGTAAAGGGTTTGAGTACATCTTTTAGACTCATATCATTTACCTTTCAATTTCAGGTGGATAAGTATGCAATGAAACCATTAATCCCGCTGTATCAGCGATATTACAATCAATGGCAAGTTTTTCCATTAATGCCACAGCGTGAGTGTAGGATGGACCACGAACATTGATACGCCGCGGATATCCGGAACCGTCAGTGACAGTATAATAGCCGTATTCACCACGGGTGCATTCGGAGCGGATATAAGTTTCACCTTTTGGAATTTTCCAGTGCAACATGTTGGGGACTTTTGCCATATAGTCGCCGGATTTCGGCATTTTCGCCATGATCTGGCGGATCAGATCAATAGAGAGATGGATTTCCCGGCGCCGAACCTCAGCCCGTGCAAAGGCATCGCCATCACTGCCGGTGATGACATCGAAATCCAATTCATTATATTTCAAATACGGATAATCTTTCCGCACATCTTTGGGTATGCCGCTGGCCCGGGCATTGGGCCCGGTAATGCCATAAGGATCAACCATCTCAGGTGTTATAATTCCCAATCCAACACTTCGCTTCTTAAAAACAGAATTGTTATACATGGTTGTATTGACATCTTTCATAATGTCTTCAATGATTTTAAGGGTTTCTTCCATTCTTACTTCAAACCCAGCCGGGAGCAATCCACGAACACCGCCCGGTGTCATATGCATGTGGTAAATTCGCCCGCCGGAGATTTCTTCAAATCTGTCGAGCACCAAATCCCGGGCATAGGTCGTCCACTGTCCGATTATGCCCATACCAAAAGCGCCGGTCTGGCCGCCAATCCATTGTAAGAAACTGGTCAGCCGCGCCATTTCCAGCAGCAGATTACGCATCCAATTCGCAGCCTCAGGTATCTCTATACCAGCCAACTCTTCAAAAGTTGCCGATAAACAATATTCATTAAAATCCGGTTCCGGTACGGCAATACGCACACAAATCGGAAAACATTGAATAAAGCGCCGGCGCTCCATCAATTTTTCAAAACCACGATGCAGATAACCCACATGGGTTTTGCAGGACATTACTTCATCTCCCTGAATAATCAGTTCCAGGGACATGTTTCCGGTTATACCGGGATGCTGCGGCCCCTGCCAGATATGCAGGAACTTTCCGCTTTCCAGATCAATCCGATTGGTTCCATCAGGATTTTTTTGCGGGAATTTATCTCTGTATTTACTTATTTCTGCCATTTATTCCTCCGGGTAGAGTTTTTTCTTCATGTATTCAGCAGGATCATTGGTTTTTCTGCCGGGACGGGGAAAATAGGTTTCTTCCGAGTATTTTTTGGTGTCAAAATCACGTCGATAAGGCGGCATTCCTTCCCAGCCTTCCAGAATGAATTCTTCGTCCACACGTGGCGAACCGGGAAAATCAATGCCGAACATCTCTTTCAGTTCCCGCTGATAGGTGGCGGCTGTTTTCCAGAGGTGATGAATGGAGGTCATGGTCGGATGGTTACGGTCAATCATGACGCGAACGCCGAGATCAATTTTTTGCCTATCATTATTCAGCAGGTAGGTCAACTGGAAAAGATCATCCTCAATCCAATCGACCGCTGTCAGAATTACCAGGTGCGTGAACCCTTCATAATCTCTCAGATGGGTTACCATGGATACAGCCTCATCTTTTGATGCCGTTATGTAGGTTTGACCATCTTTCTGGTAAATCACATCTGTTAGTTCAAATTTTTTCTCTAATCTTGCGATTAAGTCTTTCATTTATTTTTCCCTTTTTATTTGTACACGGATATTCAGAATCTCACGGATTCTTAGTATTATAATAATTTTCTTTTTACTTGTGGCTTTTTGCTAAAAATCCTTCTCCCAACTTATTGTAGACAGCAAAAAAACCATTAATAATTATGTCACTTATCTCTTTATATTTCATTCTTTCTTATCCGTGCAATTCTGTCAATCCGTGTCCTTCTATTCTTTCTTCCCGTTAATCACATGAATTGACACTAATAAAATATTCGTATTCATTCGCGTTATCCGTGTCCCTAATATCACCAGTTATAATCCGGCATATCCCAGTCTTTGATGATCTTTTTCTGGTTGGCTTTGTACCAGTCGAATTTTTCAGCATATTTATTCTGGCCTTCGCATTCACCGGCCTTGATCATCTTTTTGAGTTTGTCAAATCCGGCCAACAGCGATTCCGGCCGCGGCATACAGCCGGCAATGTAGACATCCACAGGAAGATAATAATCCAACCGGTTGATCGTATTGTAGCTGTCCCAGTACATGCCACCATTGATCGTGCAGCTGCCTAGGCCGACAACATATTTCGGCCCCTGCATCTGCTCATAACTGCGGACAACTCGTTTCAGGGTTTTCACCGATAAATAACCGGAAATCACAAAAACATTGGACTGACGCGGTGTCGGCCGCCATTGAATACCATAGCGATAAGCGTCAAATCTCGGTGTCATCAAGGGACGCATCTCAATGGCGCCGCAACCGGTGCCAAATCCCAGAATCCAAAGGGATTCACCACGCGCCCAGTTCATGAATTTTTCAATGACCTTGTTACTGTTCGGTCTGTGGACTTGGGGTCTGTCTTCGCAAAAATAGTCCTGCATTGGGTCCACTTCAAATTGGTTACCGTCAGGTCCGGTAACGAACCGTTTTTCAAATTCTTTATTCATCTGAATTCCTTAAATAACATTCGTGTTAATCCGCGTTATCCGCGGGAAATTTCTTATAAATACTGTGTTACCAATATCGCGATGATGCCCAGTGGCAGCGCATATTTGTACCACCAGCGAATGGACTGGTCAACTCTGAATCTCGGAAAAACAACAGCGACAATCACCGACCACATATATAATAAAAAGGCTTTTAGAATCAATACTGGCCAATTTGTTGCACCACCAAAAAAGATATTCACAAACAATATGGTTTTCGCCATGGGAAAAATCGACCGGTTGGTCTGCAATACACCGAGAAAGGAACTGTGATATTCTGTCGGCGGACCGATAGGAATTTCCTGAGGCGCCAGTACAACATCAAAAGGCGACCGCATCATCGCACCCAGAAAAGCAACGAGTCCCAGAATTGTGATCAGCGGATTGGTAAACAATGTCCAGTTGGCAATTCCCCCCTGCTGAGCCGCAACCATTTTAGTAATTGACAGTGTATCATAATGCATGGCCACACCGATAATCGCCATAACCAGGGGAATTTCCGCAGCCGTAACCTGCGCGAGGCCACGGCTCACACCGATTGCGGAATAGGGATGACCGCCTTCACCGGCTCCCAGCGCCATACCCAGTGAACCAAAAAAGATAAAGTAAAGCACCAGCACCACATCCCCGGAAAAGGAAAAATTACTAAAATAAACCGATCCGTAAATAATCGGTGTAAACAGATAAACACCCAATCCACCGGTCAACCGGAACACCGGCCCCAGGTAGAACATAATGCCATGAGTAATATTAGATCGCAAGGCATAATTTTTAATCAGATCGATATAGGGCTGATAGATACGAATGCCGTAGCGTTTGCCAACCCGGGCGCCGATTTTCCGGACCAGACCCTGAAGCAGCAAGCCGACATTAATGATAATTGAAATCGCCCAGACCGCGTAAAGTATTTGAATTGGTTCAAAGCCCATTATTTATCCTCCGATAGAAATAAAGTAAACAACAACAATAAAGATCAAGATATGAAGAATGTATGTCTGCCCGTCACCATTATATAGTCTACGGATAAAATCAGCAGAGGAATGGCAAAGATCGGTCAGAGCATTCCAGAATTTCGTGACATAAGGCTGCGACAAAGAGCCCAGGGCTTTTCTGTAATGGGAGAAGAAATTGTATCCCACATGAGTCAATTCCGGTCTGGATGGTCTTTCGGCAGCATAGACAATATTGAACTGTTTCACCGATTGTGATTTCCTGTTAATGTAAAACAACCAGAGGAAAACTGTCACAAATATTCCACCGGTGATCATCATGATCAGAAAACCATTCCAATGGCCGTAAACAGAGAAAGCTGTATGGCCATTCCAGACCAAGGCTCCTGCCGGTAAAATCGGTTTCAAAATCTCACCCACCGGTCCTAAAACAAAGCCAGGGTAAGTTGAAAATACCATAATCGCGATCATCATGATAATTTGTGGAATCAACAGTGCAACCGGCGCTTCTTTGACATGCCGGTTCTTGTCTTTTAACTGACCGAGAAATACCGCATAAATTAAACGAAAACAGTAGAGAAACGCGATCAGCCCGCCAATGATCACAACAACACCCTGCAAATACCACCCTTTTTCCAGAACAGCATTATAGGTCAGCCATTTACCGGCAAACCCCGATAAAGGCGGAACACCGGACAGCGCGATAATTCCGATCAAAACGGAGATAAAACTGACGGGCATCCGCTTGATCAGTCCGCCCATTTCATACATATTTTTGGTACCCACCCGGTAAACAACACCGCCAATGGCCAAAAAGAGCATGGATTTAAACAGGAAGTGGTTCAGGGCGTAGGTAATGGATGTCAGCCAGCCCAGATGAGACATTAACGCCAATCCAAAGAGCACATAACCAAGATTGCCCACACTGGAGTAAGCCAGCAGTCGTTTGGCGTCTTCCTGGTAAATGGCCAACATGTTGCCGAGGAATATGGTGATCGCCCCCAGCCAGCCGAGAACATAGGGAATGTCAACAAATCCAATTTTTGCCGTCTGAATGGCAGACATCAGCACCATCATGCCAAACATACCGGCTTTCAGTAAAATCGCGGAGACCATGGGTGAGACATCGGTTTCCGCTTCACCGTGAGCACCCGGCAGCCAGATATGCAACCCCATTGACGCCATTTTGGTCAGAAAACCGATTGCCAACAAGGCATAAACCACACCGGCTAAGTCAGTAATATTGCCCAGGCTGGCCAACGCCAGAGAGTTGCCATTGACAGAGAACAAAACTCCCATTCCCATCAGCATGATAAAGGCGCCGCCAACAGAGAAAAGCATATAACTCAGAGCGTGGGGTTCGGATTTTTTGCCGCGAATAATCAGAAAATAAGAGCCCAGGGTCATCAATTCCCAGGCAGTGAAAAATTGCAATGTATTTTCAGCCACCAGCAGGCCCGCCAATCCCGCATACATCATTACAGCCAAAGGATAAAATCCGGTCCGCCGGCCCTTTTTGATGTAACCGGGAATAAATAGTAAAACACCGCCAACCAGGAAAATAATACCAAACATCACCCGGTATCCCGCCAGTTGCGGAATTAACAGATAAGTATAGTAAGAGCCTACCAGGATTACCAGTGTGTTTTTGACGATCACCGGTAAAAAATCCATCATGAACAAAACAACCACAAAAAGCATTGGCAGATACATAATAGTCAGGCTTGTTCCCTGGTCTATTAAAGTTGAAAAATATCCGCCGGTGAGAAGAATGGCCAGCAGATATACTACCACCGGAAAAACTGCCGTTATTTTGGCTGTTGATTTTTCTGTCACTTCTGATTTCAGGACTTTACCCAGCCAGCGAAAAAGATAAATGGCCTCGAAAAAAGAGCCCAGCAAAATCAGACCAATCCACAAAAACAGGCCTTTTTGGGCAAAAGTCATCACCAGTTGCCATTTTGCGAAAAAACCCGGAAACGGCGGCAAACCTACCAGCGCGATTGTAAAAACTGCAAAAGCAAATAACAAAACAGGGATGTTTCGTAAAGTACTCCAGTCTTCCAGTTTTTCTTTTTTGACAATTCCCGCCAGCCAGAATAATCCGGCTTTTGCGAAAAAGTGATTGATAAAAAGCCCACCGGCGACCAGCATAACCATTTTTGAGTTTTTCCCAAATCCGGTGTGAATTAATAATGTATAAGCTGTAATAATCAGTCCCACTTGTCCGATAGACGAATAGCCCAGCAGCCGCTTGGCATTTTCCTGCTTCAGCGCCAGAAGATTAGAAAAAATAAAAGTGAACAGGCCGATTCCGGCAGTGGTGATCAATAAACTGTCATTAAGCATCAGTGAAATTTTATAGAACACAAAAAGCATTGCCCCGGAAGTGCCGGCGGCAATGACCGAAACCACACCACTGTCCACAGCTTCATAAACATCCAGAGCCCAGCCATTGGCGGGAAAGGGTTTTAATTCTATTAAAACGGCAATCAGCAAAATGAATATTGATAAATATACCGCCTGTCCGGAAATAGTATTCAGGGCTTCGGCCATCATATTAATGTTAAGCACACCGGTAAACCGGTAAAGAAAAATAGTTCCGATCAGGAAAAACGCGGATGCGATGCCGCCGGCAATGACATATTTGAAGCCCGCTGAAATGGATTTCAGGTTTCTCTCGATAGCGATTAAGGAGACTGTGGCAATGGATGTGATTTCCAGGAAGACAAACAGGTTGAACAAGTCACCAGTCATAACCAAGCCGTTCATTCCCATGATCATCATGAGGAACAGTACCATGCCGTAGCTTTTATCTGATTTGAATTTCGGCAGCAAATAAATTCCGGCCAAAAATCCCAGTGAATTGATCAGAAAGGTAAAAAAGGATTCCTGCAATCCCATGTACAGGTTAATAGAAAAAGGCGGGGGAAATCCGGCTGTTGTAATCAGTTGCCCGGGCCCTCCGTGCATCAGATATAACAACCATTGCCCGGAAATAGAAGTCATTGCCAGTAAAGCACCATAAAAAGCAATCATCGCAACAGCTTTGCCGGCTTTATCCAGCAGTGACAGTAAAAATCCAATGCCCAGCGCGATTATGAATATATAAATAGGATTTACCATTTCAACTCCTTGAAGTCATTAATCTCAAGCGACCCTTTGATTTCAAATAATTTGACAGCATAGGTCAGCATCAACGCGGTGATCGCCAGCCCGATGACAATGGCGGTGAGCACCAAAGCCGAAGGCACCGGGTCCACAACCTGGGAAGCACTTTTTACAGCATTATCCATAATTGGTGCTGTTCTGTCTTTGATATATCCGATGGAAATGATCAGTAAGTGAATGCCGGTGTCCATGATGGAGAATCCAATAATGATCTTGATGATGTTTTTCTGTGTCAGCATTCCCCAAAGGCCCAACACAATCAGAATAAGCCCTAAACTTGTTACCAACAGCATTATTGACTCCTTTGCATATTGTTTAAAATTCCCACCAGTTCAGCGCCCACTTTAAGTCCGATTAATGAGTAGATAACAGGGATCGCGCCGGCGCTGAATAATGCGCCATACTCTCCCAGCGGTAATATTCTGTTGTCCAGAAAACCACCGGCCAGTACCAGTCCGAAAATTCCGATAGCGACATAAAAAACACCGCTCAAAGACTCCACCCAATACAATAGACGCGTGTTGATCTTGGTGTCATGATTCGCCAGTATAAATAGCAGAATGCCGGAAGCAATAACAACACCGCCCTGAAAACCACCACCCGGTGTCAGATGTCCATGTAAAAAGATATAAACACCGAAAAGCAAAATGATTGGCACTAAGAAAGCAGTGCCCGTGGTTACCAGAGACGAAGCTTTTGATCTTTCATTTTTGGAGGAGGATTTTCTGCGCAGGAAAAATCCGATTCCGGCGGTCGCGATGAACAGCACAGCTACTTCACCCAGAGTGTCCAGACCACGATAGGTGACAATTACCGATGTCACCAGGTTTTGGCTGCCTAGTTCTCCAGGTCCCTCTTCCACATATTTTTGTGATACTGCCGGGAGTTTATCGAAGGGCTTTACATCTAATGCCAGCGGCAAAAGCATGGCAACCAATAAAGCCAGGGTTATGAGTGTAAATAATTTTTTAACCATTATTCTTTTACCTTCATTTTTCTGATTTTATTCAACGCATAAAGGAACACAATCGTGGTCAATCCGGACCCAATGGCCGCTTCTGTCATAGCCACGTCCGGCGCTGCTAATAAAATATAGATTACACTGGCCAGTAAACTAATGACGCCAGCCGCGACGATGGCTGACAACAGGTTTTTTTGATAAATAGCGAGTATGGCCGCCGCTATCATGATAATTCCCAGTATTGAAATAAAAATTGTTGTCATTTATGTCTCCTCAATTATTTTATTTTCTTTAGGCTCGCGGATAATATTAATTATCGCGGATTAATTATTTAGAAGATTATTCTCCAATTAAACTTATATTTTCCTTGAGTATAATTGTTCATATTCTGCTTTTAATAAATTCTGCTTCATTGCCAAAATTTAAAACCATACCTGATTTAGTATGCGTTGATTTCAACATATTATATATCTTATTTTTTTCAGATTGTCTAAGTTTTGGTCTACTCAGAACAAATATCATTTTATTGTCTATCCAAAATTGTGTTTGAAGTTGTCCGATTACTTTCTCCATGTAATAAATATCCAAATTTTTTGATTCTTCAAACTCAATACCATTTTGCTGAAATTCTATGGATAAAGCTTTTCTGTAAACATTGTCTAAGAAGCCATATCCAAGTGCATTGTAACAATTATAAAATGATGTTATTATTTGATTTTCAATACTTTCATTTCTGTTAATGGATTCAAATTTAGCAAATGATTTTGCATATTGTTTACGATCATTTGAGTAGACAACTCTTTCAAATTTTGGACTTTCGCTAAAATTTAATATCAAGCCCACTTCGATATCAGTTGCATGAAGATATCTTAATAATTGGCTTTTATGCTCTTTGCTGATTTGCTTAATTGCCTTCAGTTCAATTAATACCTTCCCGTTCACCAATATATCGGCATAATAATCACCAACAATATAATCTTTATAATAAACTTTGATTGGGAACTGGTTTTTAGCAGATAATCCAGTGGTCCTTAATTCAATCATCAGGGCATTTTCATAAGTCTTTTCGCAGAATCCATATCCGAGATGATTATATGAATTATAGAAAGCGCTGATTATTTTATCTGTAATCTTCTGATGCTTCATTTTTAATAAAAAATTATCCGCGTCAATTAATATCATCCACGAGCAAAAGTTATTCTCCATCTATTATTTGATATTCATTCTTCGTAAGTTCATCCTTCACAGTCTTTTCTGTCATGGGCATTTTGATTTTGTGAGCAGCGCGGGCCAGAGCGTGAGAGGAAAGCGGATTGGTAAAAACAATGAAGAGTATCAGTAAAATTGCTTTTCCCCACATCGACAATTCCGGTTTATAAATAGCCACACCGAGTATAAATAACATCGCGCCCAGAGTGGTGGACTTTGTTCCAGCCTGCATTCTGTTATAAACATCGGGCATGCGAATTAATCCCAGCGCACCAAGCAATAAAAATATTGAGCCCATCAGTGTCAAAATCGCACCTAACATGATCACAACCCCCTTTCAAAATACCGGGCAATAGTAATCACACCGATAAAACTGATCAGCGCATAAACCAGCGCCACATCCACATAAATAATTCGCCCCAAAAAAGCGGCCAGAAACACAATCAGAGAAACCGAGATGATCGTCATCGCGTCCAGCGCCACAACCCGGTCCACTGCCGACGGCCCCTTGATCATTCTGAAAAATGCCAGCAAAAGTGCCAGCATTGCTATGATTCCCGCGAGATTAAAAATATTTTCAGCCAAAGATCACCTCCAGGTATTTTTCAAATTTATTTACAATTTCATTTGTCGCGCCGTTAATATCTTTTGCCGTAATGTCAATCCAGTGAATGTAAAGATTCTCACCTTTCACATCAGCAGTCAGCGTTCCCGGAGTCAGAGTGATGGAATTGGCTAAAACCATCTTGCCAATTTTGGATTTTAATTTGGTGCGGACTTCCACAATACCGGGATTCATCGGCAGGGACGGTGACAATACACGCCTGGCAACATCCAGGTTGGAAATAATTAATTCCCTTATAAATACAAAAATATATAAAAGGGAATAAAAAAAGGATTTCGGGGTCAGGTGAATGTCGCCGAGAATCGGTTCCAGTTTCACTGTCAGCAGAACAATTAATATTGATGTGATGACGCCCGCAACTATCTCCTGACTGTGCAGGGAAGTGAGCAGCAACCAGATCACCATCAATATCACGAAAAGAAAGAGGGAGTGTTTTACTTTGTTCATGTTTCAGCCTTTAAATAATTAATTTAATACACCTTATCATTAATACTGATTTTATTTCAATTGTTCAATAAACAACGTAACTGACGAATGTCAGGACAAACAATTTTTCATGCAAAAAGAAATCACTTCCAGCTCCTTGGCCAGATCAATATTGTGAACAAACATATTATTTTTTCTGGCGGGTAATATTTCCGAAGTGAAGTTCAATATTCCTTTGACATAATTAGAATTCAGGTTTTCAACAATCCCATGCGTTTCGGAACTGGGAACAGACAATACAACGATTTCAATTTTGTTGGTTTGTATAAATTCATTCAGGGATGACATCGCATAAATAGGTGTCGTGCCGATGGATTTTCCGATTTTTTCCTTATCAGTATCAAAGGCGGCGATGAAATTAAAATTGACACTTCTGAAGCCTGGATATTTGATCATGGCAGTGCCAAGATTACCCGCGCCAATCAGTACTACATCCCGTGTTTTTGTCAGGCCCAAGATTTTGTGCAGATTGTCAATAAGTTCATCAATCTTATAGCCTGTTCCCTTGACTCCGTAAGCGCCAAAATGGGCCAGGTCTTTGCGAATGATGGAAGGGTTGAGACCGCATTCCTCTGATATCTCGCTGGACTTCATAAAATTTTCGCCCGCTTCCTGGGCGTGTTTCAAACACCGGAGATAATCAGTCAAACGCCGGATCACAACTTCTGATATTTTTTCAGGTTTTGTATTCATCAAATTTCTTTCAAGAATTCTGCTTGTGAAAGTTATAACTTTCACAAGCGATACGCAAGATTTTTTGCCGATTTTTTTTATTTAACTCTATTTTCTTTATTATAAGTATTTTAAACGAATATTGCGGTTTCAATGAATTGGTAAAAATTGAAAATGTATAAATTCATTGTTTAATTTGATATGATTGATAATATTTAATGTTATCGCTAACTTTCGAAAACTTGTGAGGATAGTAAAATGAGAAAAATTTATCTGCTCTTAATGGCTGTTTTAATTGTGGCTTCCTGTGGAGATCATCCCGAAGCAAATAATCTGAAAATTGAGTGGCAACCGGTTGATCACACGGTCGGTGGCCGCGCCTATTTTCAATCAAAATTGACCCTCATCAACACTGGCGAAATTCCCCTCGGCAATAAAAACTGGACCCTTTACTTTAATTCTCTGCGTGCAGTTCTGCCCGAAGGGGAAGGCTTACAGCGATTATCCTCCCAGGGCATAGAAATTTCCCTGGCCGACGATGCACAGAGTGGTGATTATTACGCCATGAAACCATTAAAAAATTTCAAGCCAATCCAACCGGGAGAACACCGTGAGTTTGACCTTTACCTGGCAAACTGGGCAATTCTAAAAACCGACGCGCCGGCCGGGTTTCACATTTCTTTTAATGGCAATAAACCGGTAGCGGTCCTATCTAAAGTATTTTTAGACCCAAAGAACCCCAAACATATCAACCGCCATGGTGATGACAATCTCCCGGTACCGACATCGAAATCCCGCTACGCCGATAATGTGGAATTGATTGAACTGGCGTTAAAAGACCGTATCGTTCCCCGGCCTTACAAGGTGATCGAAACCGGTAAGCCCCTGCGAATTCAACTTAGCGATGTCAAAATCAACCATTCAGAAAACTTAAACAGTGAAGCAAAATTCCTGAATCAGTATTTTAAATCCCTGACCGGCGAATTTCCCAAAGAGGAAACTGTGCGGGTCTACCTCAAAATAAATGAAAATCTGGATGTTGATCATGACGGTGAAGCCGATTCCGAAAGTTACTTTATTTCCACACAGCCTGACAGCGGCATCGTGATCACCGGATCAGACCGGGCCGGTGTCTTTTATGGAATCCAGACATTGCGGCAACTGGTTGATTACAAATTTTACAAAAATGCCGCTCAACAGGAATATCGCACAGCTATTGACCTGCCGCAAGTAAAAATATGGGACAAACCCCGCTTTGAGTACCGCGGTATGATGCTGGACGTGGCCCGCCATTTTCAATCCAAAGAAACCGTTTTGAAACTGCTGGACGTGCTGGCATTTTTCAAAGTGAACAAATTTCATTTCCATCTCAATGATGACGAAGGCTGGCGCCTGGAGATCCCGGAAATACCAGAACTAACAGAATATGGCAGCAAGCGTGGACATGATCTGAAAGATGAAAAGATGCTCCACATGGCCTATGGCAGCGGAAATAATTTTGACAAAGGTGACAATATTATCAAACCCGCCAATGAGCAGGAGGCCAACTTTGGGAAGAAACCGGAGTACAATGGTTTTGAGCAATCCCTGGTTAATTTCGCCGGCAAAGGCTGGGGCTATTATTCTACTAAAGATTTTGAAGATATTTTGTATTATGCGGCTGAACGTCATATCGATGTCATTCCGGAAATCGAAATGCCGGCCCACGCCCGCGCTGCTGTGCTTTCCATGGAATACCGCTATCGCAAATATAAAAAGTCCGATCCGGAAAAAGCCGGGCAGTATCGCTTGCTTGATCCGGCCGATACATCAGCCCACACCACCGTCCAAAGTTACACGGATAACTTCGTTAATCCCGGTTTGGAATCAACCTACAATTTTCTGGAAACAGTCGTCAATTCTATCAAAAACCGTTATGATGCGGTAGAAGGTGCAGAGTTGAAGGCCATTCACGGCGGCGGTGATGAATTGCCTTCTCTGAAAAATAATGTCTGGTGGCAGGGGTCGCCGGCAGTGAAGCAGAATCCGGAAACAAAGGATTTATCAGATAAGGAACTGGTCACCTACTTTTCTAAGCGCTGGCAAAAGATCATCAATTCTGCCGGCGCGGAAATGATGGGCTGGTCCGATCTGTTTCACAATATGGATTCTACGGCCCGTCTCGATGGCTTTATTCCACTGGACTGGAACAATGTCTGGACCTGGGGCAATGAAGATTATGGATACAAATTGGCTAACAAAGGCTATCAAGTCGTCTTAGCCCATGCGACCAACCTTTATCTGGACATGGCTTACAACAAAGATCCTGAAGAGCCCGGATTTTACTGGGCCGACTTTGTTGATACCAAAAAGACTTTTTATTATCGTCCCTTTAATGTTTTTGCCAATGGTAATTATGATCAGCTTGGTAATCCAATTGATCCTGACACCTGGAATGACCGGACTCCTCTCAAATTTTCCGATAATATTCTTGGCCTACAGGCTCAACTTTGGGCAGAGAACCAAAAAGTGCCGGAATACATTGAGTATTTCACCTTTCCGAAAATTACCGGATTTGCAGAACGGGCCTGGAATGTGAATATGCCGTCAGAAAAAAATATGGATATGGAATGGAAAATATTCGCCAATGCTTTAGGGCAAAATATTTTACCGATTATGGATTTTTACCAGTGGATTGATATTCGCAATGAACTACCGGATGAGATTGGAGTGAATTATCGTGTCCCGCTTCCCGGAGTGGAACTGAAAAGCGGTGTGCTGAAAACCAATATTCGTTTCCCCGGACTGAAAGTCGAGTATACAAAAAACGACGGAAAATTCTGGCGGGAATGGTCAAAACCCGCGAAACTGGCCCCGCCGGTAAAATTGCGCACAAAGACCAGGAACGGGCGGTATAGCCGGATGGTGGAGATTGTAGAGTAGGTCTATGATTCTGTCTAAAATCTTCCCTGTAAAGCGAACATCCCTGTCCGCTTAAAAACAGTCGCATGACAGAAAACTGCCGTCCTAAAGTCAACCAATATCAAACGATCAGAGATGATCGTTCTACAACCCCACCATGTAGAGCGAACATCCCTGTTCGCTTGAAAACAGTCGCATGAC
>CAZCHS010000033.1:0-24444 GCA_964498725.1 uncultured bacterium
TAATTTTATTTGTTTTGCTTGAAAGATTTGAAAATTCATGAATAATTCAGGTTAACTTACAAGATCATGCGGATAAAATAATCATCAACATCAATCTGCATATCATCAAAACTGTCGATTCGCAAGGCATGGTCAAAGCAACCTTTTTTTGTGCAGGCCGCGACAACGCCTTCTTTGGGAATTTCCAGTGAGAGCATTGGAGACGAACAGGTTTTGCACAGATCATCTTTGTCTACCAGTGTGACACCGCATTCCGGGCAGTTGAAATCCACGACTTTACCTTCGGGGATAACTAATTCTGTGACATGGTCATAGCTGCCGAATTCCGGATCAAGATATATAATGCCTTCCTGATCATCAAATTTTGCTTTTACTTTGATGGCTTTCATGCCATTGATCAATTTTTCATCTGTAATCAGATTACAGCCATTACTGCATTGGGCATGTTGAATGTCGATAATCTTTTTGGTTCGGCTGTTTTGTGTACTTTGCATATTTACCTCTTATTTATGTCATTTTTTTAACAAATCTTCTAATTGTTTTCCGGTCTCTCTATCATGATTTACAAATTTTACAAGAATATTGCCAAAGTTTTTATACAACTGCTGAAATAAATCATCATTGGCTAAAATGTCAAGATGTTTTTTGATTGTTTCCGTATCGCCGCGCTTAATCGGACCGGTCAGGGTTTCGGTTAGATTTTCAGACCATGACCTTGTCAGGGTTTGCAAACTGATCTGTTCAAGGATGTCAGCTGTTTCCGGTTTGGAGATACCGGCTTCACTGTTCATTATTTTGATTTTTTCTACCATTCCCGACAGATAATTATTCATAAATACGGCGGAGAGATGAATATACTGTTTTTGTTGCCCTGTCAATATAAGTCCTTTTTTTCCGATGCTTGTGGCGATTTTGACCAGGTCTTCGGCAATTTTTCCTTCGCAGGTAAAAGTTGTATGAGGAAGTTGCTGAAGGCCTTCCTCAATAGATGATATTGAAATCACGGGGTGAAGACTGCCGGTATTTTCCCAACAGGAAAGAATCGATGAATCCAGCGCGCCGGAGGTGTGTATTATTTTAGTTTGATGCTGATCCTTTTGGTGTTGAAAAAATGATTTGGCCACCGGTTCAATGGCATTATCAGCGACAGAAATGATGATCAATTCACAGTCCCTGGTGTAATGACTCATATCAATTGTTGATTGCTCAAAGGGAACATATCGAAGAGTGCGCATGAGATGGGGTTTTGACCGGTTCCACAGAAATACCGGTTGATTCTCCTGTTTCCAGAGATGATAGGCAATTGATGTTCCGGTTTTACTGGCACCCAGCAGGGCAAATTTCATTTTCATTCCTTTATAATTGATTGGTCAATCAAAAATATAGGACATATTCTGCTCTCTTGCAATTCTATTTCCTGGTGCTTAGGTTACTAATAAATCAGGAGGTTTATTATGAAAACAAGACATGCAGCAGTTGCCGGTGCTTTTTATCCCGGCGATCCAAATCAATTAGGTCAGGATATAAAAAAATATCTGGATGAGGCAAAAGTACCAAAGAAATATGAGCAAATTGATGGTATTATTGCGCCCCACGCCGGTTATATTTTTTCCGGTCCTACCGCCGCTTATGCTTACCAGGCAATTTCACACCTGAAGCCCAAAACGGTTATTGTGTTGTCACCCAGCCACCGTGAATATTTTCGTGGCTGTCACATTTTCCCCGGCGATTCTTATGGCACCCCGCTGGGAGAGGTGCAATTGAATAAAACCCTCATCAAAAAACTGGCAGAGAATCCAACGGTGGAAGAGTCTTCGGTTGGACATAATGCCGAACATGCGCTGGAAGTGCAATTGCCTTTTCTACAAAAGATTTATGACCATGAATTTCAACTTGTACCCCTTGTCATAGGCGATGTAGACCTGGAAATGCTGGACAGCCTGTGTCAATCTTTAGCAGACTTAGCCAAAGACGAAGAATTTTTGGTCGTCGCCAGTTCAGACTTGTCTCATTTTCATTCTTATGAACTGGCCAGAAAGATCGATCAGGAATTTCTGGACCTGGTGGCGGCCTATGATCTCAAAGAGATCGGAGAAGGATTCATGGATGAGACATTGGAAGCCTGCGGCATCACCTGTATTTATACATTGATGAAATATGCTTCGCTAAAAGGAAATGCAAAATGCGATATTCTGGATTACCGTAATTCCGGCGATACTGCCGGAGACAGGGACCGGGTTGTTGGGTATGCGGCCGGAGTGGTGTATAATTTATAAATTCGGATTAATCTACAATACTCGATGGATATTTTTAGAGTTTTAATTTTTTATAAGGGTTTTATTTTTTTTGATTTGCAACGCTCAAACAGTATAAAATTCTTAACGTCAGTTATTTATCTTTTTTTTACGGTAATTTTTATAATGCCAGAAAAACAGAGTTACCTATCAATTTTGAGATTTAATCAATCTATCCATAGTATCAATACTTGTTCACAATCGGATATCTGCGGCCAATACCAAAGGCTTTTCGGCTCACCTTTAATGCCGGGGCGGCCTGTTTACGCTTGTATTCACTGAAACGGATTCGGCGCAGGCAATCATCAATCACAGCTTCGGCATAGCCCTTACTCAGCAATGTTTTTTTATCAGTCCCGTTGTTGATTATTTCATCTACCAGCGGAGCAACTATATTGTAATCAAAAGGGTCCACTTGTTCGGTTTTTAATTCTGCTGTGGGCGGACGGGTAATGATTCTTTCCGGGATCAGTATCTTTTGATGTTTTTTGTTGAGATAGCGAGCGACACTGTAAACCTCCAGTTTATTGAGATCACCAATAACGCCAATGGCGCCGGCCATATCACCGTACATCGTGCAATATCCCAGCGCCAGTTCGGTTTTATTGCCTGTATTCAGCACCAGTGCGCCGAATTTATTGGCTACTGCCATGAGAATATTTCCCCGTGTCCTTGATTGAATATTTTCTTCGGTTATACCTTCTTCCAGTTTAATAAACAGAGGCTCCAATTCCTTATCAAAGGCGTGATATATTTTTTCAATAGGAATAACCCGGAAATTTGCTCCCAGGTTTTTGGCCAGTTGCTCTGCATCAGTATTGCTCATTTCAGCGGTATACTGGGACGGCATAGCGATGCAGGTCAGGTTTTTGGGCCCGATTGCTTCTGCGGCTACAGCTGCCACCACAGCGGAATCGATACCGCCGCTGAGCCCCAGGATTGCTTTGGAATGCCCGGTCTTGCGGAAATAATCACGAACCCCCAGCACCAGCGCATTAAAAATCGCCTCCTCAACAGTTCGTTTGGGGATGACGCGACTTGTGGCTTGATTATCACTAATTGTTCCTGTGTAAAAACCTTCCTGAAATTCCTCTCCCAGGGCAATGACATGGCCCTCTTTATCACAAGCGATGGAATTACCGGCGAAAATAATTTCATCCTGGGCGCCGCAGTAGTTCACCAGCACAAAGGGGACTTTATATTTTTTGACCTTATCGAATACGAGGCGATTTCTGGAATCCCGCTTTTTTTTCTCAAAAGGTGAGGCGGAAATATTGATGATCAGACCGGCACCTTTGGCCACCAAATTTTCAGTGATTTTTATATCACTATCTTCGTCCCAGAGGTCTTCACAGATTTGTAAACCAATTGTGAGTTTTTCGTCTTTAAAATCTACTGTTACCGGTTCCTGGGAATCGGCTGAGGTAAAATAGCGTTTTTCATCAAATACGTCATAATTAGGAAGCAGAGTCTTGTGCCGAACAGCAATAATTTCCTGATTTTGAATCAGGGCGGCAGCATTGTAAAGATTACCCTGAACATCATCGATAAATCCAATAACCGTCAGGATATTATCCGGAATAAGGGATACGATTTTATACAGGTAATCACGGTTGCGGGCAATGAATTCTTCACGAAAGATTAAATCCTGGGGCGGGTAGCCGGAAACAGCCAATTCCGGATAAATTAACAAATCCACCTGCGCCTCTTGGGCTTTATCCAAATAGGATTTAATTACTTTAAAATTGCCCTGAAAATCCCCGATTACAGAGTTAATCTGGGCCATGCCGATTTTAATATCTTTCAATATTTCACCTTAAAATTTTGATAATCATTCAGAGTGTCAAATTCTTCAACTTTTACATCCGATACCCGGGCCGTTGAGGGGCCGACTTTGAGCTCTTTTATGAAATCTTTCAGAATTCCCCGGTTGGCTTCCGCTTCGCAATAGACTTTTCCATTTGCCAGATTTTTTACATAACCTTTGACTCCATAGGCTTTTGCGGTCTGAACTGTAAAGTGTCGAAAACCAACGCCCTGCACAACACCTGAAATAGTTATTTCTGCGTGAATCATCCTGTTAATTCCTCCTCAATATATTTGAGCGCCTCCTGAGCTGTATCCAGACATTTAACGCCTTTTATCTGCCATGAATTCAAACTACAAACCGGTGTTTGAAATTGTTTGCAAAAAGCGATTTCCGACAAAGTGCCATATTGTCCGCTGATTGCAATAGCGCCATCGGCAGCGCAGGCAATGATTGAATTACGCGCCAGGCCAATTCCGGTGGGCAGACTGATTTTAATATAAGGATTGACATCGGAATCGTCAATGCCCGGCAGAATGCCGATTGTAAGACCACCGGCCTCACAGGCACCTTTTGCGGCTGCTTCCATGATTCCGGTGCGACCGCCACAGATCAAAATATGTCCATGCCCGGCAATTTGTTTACCGCTTTCATAGGCCAGTTGCAGGTCTTCATCCGTTGCAACTTTCCCTCCGATGATTGCTATTTTGAATTGGTTGTTATTCATTCATTATTTCCCAATGTCCGCGGGTACCGCCGACCCGTTTTAAAATGCCTTTGTCTTTTAAATTATTCAAATGCTTTTTAACAGCTGATTCATTTATTGATAATTTTTGAGCCATATTTCTATAACTAATTTCATTATTCTCCGCTATTAAATTTAGAACATCTTTTTGCCGATCTGTTAGTATTTTTTGACCACCTATTGAGCCACCTATTGAGCCACTTATTGAGCCACCTATTGAGCCACCTGAATTTGGAAAAGATGTTCTGATAAAATTATGGGTGAACTTAAAGATATTCTGAGGATAAAATTGTAAAATTCTTGGGACGCCAGAGCCTAGATATTCCACCATATCCAAATCCTTAAAGATTCGCATGATCTCTTTATTGCGCGGCACAGAGTAGCCTTCGAAAAACTCCTGCTCATTTAAGCCTTCTGGTAAACCACCGGCAGAAGTGATCTCCAGGCGATCAGGAAAAATCTCGAATTTTGGTGGTACTTCGCGGGAATAGTCATTATGAACAATTGCATTAATAACGGCTTCACGAATTGCTACGTCATTCCATAATCGGGATTCCTGACGTTCTTTGTTTGTGATTTTTGTTATTGTGCGGTTTTCCAGGTTAATTTTGTCTAAAACCTGTTTTGCAGATTTAATTAAAGAACAATACCCGTATTCATTACTTTCGATTAAATCAACTCTATCTGATCCACTGTATTTCGCTACTTTAATTGAATTACTGTTTTTATCGGATAAAAGATAAGCAACATAATTGAAATCACCGGTTTCTGTCAATAATTCCAGGTTTGCAGCAAATTGTTTATTTAAATTGATATTACTTTCATTATAATAAATTTTTAACTGTTCGAAGGTTAAGGTCTGCTTATTGGACTTAATTTTACCAATAGAATTTCGCGTCCGCTTAGAAAATAAATCCTCTATCATTCTTTTGGGCATGGGTTCTGATGCGGAACCAACCCGAATGAAACAACCTTTTTCGGTCATCCCCTTTTTTTTAAGATAGTAGGGTTTTTCCGGACCGCTTGCCAGATTGATTTTTATGATTTCCTGGTTGTCTCTTTCATCTTTAATAACATCAAAGAGACCGAGACAGGAAGGCTGAATGTTGTGTTTTAACCTGTCTTTTATTTGCAATTGAAGTGAATCTGTATTGGATATACCGATTGTCTTTCCAGTGTTATCAATGCCTATATAGATAATGCCGCCTTCACGGTAATTCAGAAAAGCAATCACTTCTTTTTCAAGTTTATCGGTGAGTTTTTCTTTGTATTCTATTCTATTGGATTCTGACATTTGATAATTTTTCGTTCTATGGTATCGTATTTTTATCTCGTTCCCAAAACCTCTTTGAGAACGAGACTTTAATTTATTGAAATATGTAGATCACGGATTCAATCGGTAAATTGTTCTCGGGAACGGAATAGTTTCACGGATATGTCTGACACCGGAAATCCAGCCGATCAACCGTTCCAGCCCGATACCGAAACCGGAGTGGGGGACAGACCCGTATTTTCTGAGGTCCAGATACCATTGGTACTCTTCCAGGTTCATCTTTTCATCTTTCATTCTTTTCAGCAGCATATCATGATTATCTTCTCTTTCGGAACCACCGATGATTTCACCGAAACCTTCCGGTGCCAGCAGATCATCACCCAACACGATGCCCGGGTCATTTTCGTCCCGCTTCATATAAAAAGCCTTGGCTTCCGCCGGCCATTTTTCCACAAAGACCGGTACATCAGAGCCTTCCACCAGCATATCTTCTTCCTGAGTTCCGAGATCATCATTGTAACTCATATTTGCGCCTTTGCTGTTCACATAATCCACTGCTTCACGATGCGTTAATTTTTTAAAGGGCGCGTCGGCTTTTTGTAATTGTTCGATATCCCGTTCCAGAATTTCCAGTTCATGTCTATTGCGTTCAATGGTTGTCCGGAGTACATAGCGAATCAATTCTTCCTGAATTTGCATGTTTTCGTCATGTTTGACATAGGCGGCTTCTGCATCCATCATCCAGAATTCTGTTAAATGCTTTCGGGTTTTGGATTTTTCCGCGCGGAAAACCGGCCCAAAATCATAGCATTTGCCCAAACTCATAATGCCGGCCTCCAGGTAAAGCTGTCCTGATTGTGAGAGATAAGCTGAGCCCTGCTCAAAGTAAGGGACTTCAAAAAGTGTTGTGGTGCCTTCACAAGCGGAAGGCGTCAAAATAGGCGAGTCAAAGCGATAGAAGCCATTATTATTGAGATATTCAGTAATTGCGTAATAAACGGTGTGGCGGATTTTCATCAGAGCCGATTGTCTGGCAGAGCGGAGCCATAAGTGCCGGTTGGACAATAAAAAGTCGGGGCCATGTTCCTTTTTTCCAATAGGATATTCATCAGCCACCTGGACTTCTTCGATTGTGCTGACTGTTATTTCATAGCCGCTGGCAGCGCGCTTTTCTGCACGGACACTACCGGTCACAATGACCGAACTTTCCTGGGTCAGTGTGGTTTTCTTTTCAAAAATTTCCGGATCAACCAGGTTTTTTAATACTGTGCACTGGATAGTTCCGGTGCCATCCCGAAAAATCAAAAACCATATCTTTCCGCTTTTTCTCAGATTGTATACCCAGCCTCTGAGTTTAACATCTTTACCTTCATATTTTCCTACATCTTTTACACTTACTATGTCCATTTTTACTCCAAAATTTTATTTATCTTATTTTTACTGTTTTGAATAAGGGATAATATACAAAATATTACCAATCCGATAAAATCTGTTCTATCATATCATCGGTAATTTTATCAATTGCTTCATCAATTGCGACGCGTCTTTGGTCGGTGCTATTGGGATCATATTCGCTAAACCCTGAAATTGTTTTCTTAAAAATTTCGCGGTCTTTGACAAGGTCTTTCCATTCAGTTGCGATTTTGATTGTTACACGATATTCATCTACTGATTCACCGGTTTCTGTTTCGCTGTATACGGTGGGTTTATCTTCAATGTCTGTGATGGTGCAATAGAGAACCGAATGGGCGTTTTCTATTTCCACCAGATCAAGAATTTTTTCTTTAATGAACCCGTTGCGCACTTGCTCTGTCACTCTGGCGGCAAGATCAAATTCCGCTGTCCGGTCCTCAAACTCTGGAATAGCGATACTTTTGATGTGGGGCGGCAGGCTGCCTTTAAAAGAATAAATTCCACAATTTGACAGAATTATCAGGCTGAATGCGAATATTATGATTTTTTTCATTCTTTTAATCCGTATTCTTTTATTTTTCGGTACAATGTACGTTCGGAAATTTCCAGTGCCTGGGCGGTTTTACGCTTTTTAAATCCAAACTTTTTTAATGTTTCTTCAATTAGATTACGTTCCATATCTGCCATGGAAATATCACCCACTTTGCTGGGATTGATGAGATTTTCATCATCCTGATCGTGGTCTTGATAATCCTCTTCATCGGGCAGGTCATCATGAAACACCGGATGCCGGCGATGAGAGCGGGCCGGCTCAGAAAAATTCATTTCTCTGGACTGCGGGAGTGGCAGCATATCGACATTGCGTCCATGGGAAAGAAATTCCTTGACATCATTGACATCTTTACGCAGTAAAAACAACTGCTTCAGAATCAGTTCCCGTTCAGCCTGCTCAACCGATTTTGATACTTTGACCGGCAGATTAGGTGAATAGTTTTCCAGAGGGCGATCAATTCCCAGTTGTTTTTTTACAGTATTGGAATTAATCACTTCGCCTTTTTGTAATACAATCACGCTCTCAACGAAATTTTTCAGTTCGCGAATATTTCCGGGCCAGGAATAGTTTTTCATCAGTTCCATGGCTTCCGGTGAAAAACCTTTGAAGGTGATATTATTGCGATTAGAAAAATCCAGGGCGAATTTTTTGATCAGCAGGGGTAGATCATCAGGATGCTGTCGCAAAGGCGGGGCTGTAATTGTAATGGTTTTCAGACGATAATAGAGGTCTTTTCGAAACTTATCTTTCGAAATCTCCTTTTCAAGGTCCTTATTGGTGGCGGCAATGATTCTTACATCCACGCGACGGCCTTTTGATCCGCCTACGGGGATAAATTCACCGGATTCCAAAACCCGCAGAAATTTTACCTGGGTTTCCATGGGCATTTCTCCGATTTCATCAAGAAAAATAGTGCCGCCATCGGCTGTTTCAAAATATCCTTTGCGGTCTTCTGTGGCGCCTGTAAAGGAACCCTTTACATGGCCGAAGAGTTCACTTTCCAGAATTCCGGCCGGAATCGCTCCGCAATTGACCTTGATGAATTTATTGTGTTTCCGCAAACTTTGCTGATAGACAGCATTGGCGATCAATTCTTTGCCGGTTCCGCTTTCACCATTGATCAGCACGGTAATATCTGTTGGCGCTACCTGGACAATCGTTTCGATGATCTCTTTCATTTTATCGGATTCCCCGATGATGCCAAAGCGTCGTTGTAATTCCCGTAATTTGTAATCGCTCATAATTCCACCTTTATTTGTTAATGCGAGCTAATCCCTTTTTACCAATATCATGACGATATTGCTTCTTTTCAAAATCTATTTTATTAACCTGCTGGTAAACTTTTTCAATGGCGTCTGCCAGATCCTTGCTAATGGCGGTAATTCCCAGCACTCGCCCGCCGGCTGTCAATATTTTGCCATTTTCTGCTTTTGTGCCGGCATGGAAAACACAAGTATCATCAGACACCTTGTCCAAACCGGTAATCACCTTGCCTTTTTCATAGGCACCGGGATAACCACCGGATGCCAGAACAACACAGCAGCCGGACTGGTGTTTTAGTTTAAATGAACTGGATGAAATATTGCCTTTGGCTACTCCCAGCAGCAATTCCGCGACATCGGATTCTATCAGAGGTAAAATCACCTGGGCTTCCGGGTCGCCGAACCTGACATTGAATTCTACAACCGAAGGTTTATTGTCTTTGATCATTAAACCGCAGTAGAGAACACCGGTATAAGGAGTGCCTTCCTTTTTCATGGCGGCAAGAATGGGCTTGACGACCATTTCCTGAATATTCTCCATTACTTCGTGTGTGCCGAGGGGTGCCGGCGCATAGGCGCCCATGCCACCGGTATTCGGGCCTTCGTCATTGTCAAAGGCGCGTTTGTGATCCTGGGCAGAATGCAGCAGATGAAAATTGACTCCGTCAGTAATTGCAAATACGGACAATTCTTCACCTTCTAAAAAATCTTCAATAATGACACGGTTGGCAGCCTCGCCAAATTTGTTCTCTTCCCAAATTTCCTTGATAGCCTCGTCCAGATCTTGCCGGTTCATGATCACCAGGGCGCCCTTGCCGGCCGCCAGGCCGTCAACTTTTATTACATAAGGGAAGGCTTTATTTTCAGTTGCTCGAAGCCCTTCTTCTTTATTTTCACAAATCACAAAGTCAGCGGTGGGAACATCATATTTTTTCATGATTTCCTTGGCAAATATTTTACTGGTTTCCAGTTCGGCAGCACCTGCTGTGGGACCAAAAATTTTCATGCCGGATTTTTGGAATTCATCAACGATTCCCAGCATCAGAGGCACTTCCGGGCCAACGACCGTGAGGTCAATTTCTTGCTCCCGGGCAAAATTCAACAGTCCTTTAATATTATAAACCTGAAGATTCACATTTTCTGCTTTTTGAGCAGTACCGGCATTTCCCGGTGCACAGTAGATTTTTTTCACCCGCGGTGACCGTGCGATCATTTCAACAAGCGCGTGTTCTCTGCCACCACTTCCAACAATTAATATTTTCATGATAAAATTCCTTATTTATTCTTTTTAATTTTTTCTATTTCGTCCCGTAATTCCGCCGCTTTTTCAAACTCCAGGCGTTCGGCGGCAGTCACCATTTCCCGTTGGAGAAGTTCCAGTAATTCTTCCTGGTCCATTTTTTCATTGTAAGTCAGATTGCGTTTTTTTGATTTTCCATATTTGGGATCGTGATAGTCAGCCACCTTGGTGCCGGCCATGACTTCATCTCTGGATTTATAAATTGTTTGTGGTTTTATACCATGGGCGGCATTGTATTTCTTCTGAATGGCGCGGCGGCGGTCGACTTCATCGATGACTTTGCGCATGGAATCGGTAATATTATCGCCGTAGAATATAACTTTGCCATTGACATTTCTGGCGGCGCGACCCGATACCTGCATCAATGAGCGATAGGATCGCAGGAAACCTTCTTTATCCGCGTCCAGAATTGCTACCATAGAAACTTCGGGCAGGTCCAATCCTTCTCTTAACAGGTTGATTCCCACCAGTACATCAAACTCCCCGAGACGAAGGTCACGAATGATCTCCACTCTGTCCAGGGCCGCGATTTCAGAATGCAGGTAGCGTACCCGCAAGCCAATATTTTTCAGGTAATCGGTTAAATCCTCTGACATTTTTTTGGTTAATGTTGTTACCAGAACCCGTTCATTTTTATCGACGACATTTTGGATTTCACTGATCAGGTCGTCAATCTGGTTTTCTGTGGGTCGCACATAAATTTTCGGGTCCAAAAGGCCGGTGGGACGAATGATCTGTTCTACATAAACACCTTCGGTTGTGTCCAGTTCGTAATCACCGGGAGTCGCGGAAACAAATACGGTCTGTTTGTCCATATTCTCGAACTCATGGAATTTTAAAGGGCGGTGGTCCAGGGCGGAAGGCAGACGGAATCCATGTTCAACCAGCGTTTCCTTGCGGGCGCGATCACCATTATACATGGCGCGAATTTGTGGTATGGTAACGTGGGATTCATCGATCATGCAGAGAAAATTTTCCGGGAAAAAATCCATCAGTGTGTAGGGTTTTTCGCCGGGTTTGCGCTGAGTGAAATGGCGTTCATAATTTTCAATTCCTGAACAATGGCCGATCTCTTCGATCATTTCAAGGTCAAAATTTGTGCGCTGTTCCAGGCGCGCGGCTTCCAGTATTTTCCCCTGTTTATTGAGTTCATCTAACCGTATTTCCAGTTCCTGACGAATAGTTTTCAAGGCTTTGCCAGTAGCCTCGCTGGAGCTGATAAAATGTTTTGCCGGGAAGAGGACAATTTTATCCAGTTCCGATATTTTTTTGTTGGTTATGGTATTAAAGGAATGTATCCGGTCCACTTCGTCACCAAAGAACTCGACACGATAGGCAAACTCTTCATAAGCAGGATAAATATCAATCACATCGCCACGGGCGCGAAACTGTCCCCGCTCCAGGGTCTGATTCGTCCGGGCATAAAATATATCCACCAACTCTGCGAACAATCCGCGGATATCGATCTGCTGGCCGACTTCAAGTGAAACCACAAATTTCCCATATTCCGTGGGTGAGCCAATACCATAAATACAGGAAACACTGGAAACCACAATGACATCTTTTCGGCTCATCAGAGAAGCGGTGGCTTTTAACCGCAAGCGGTCAATCTCGTCATTGATTGAGGAATCCTTTTCAATGTATGTATCGGTGACCGGCAGATAAGCTTCCGGTTGATAATAGTCGTAAAAGCTGATAAAATATTCAACTGCATTTGCCGGGAATAGTTTTTTGAATTCTCCATAAAGCTGCGCAGCCAGTGTTTTATTATGGCTGATCACCAGGGTCGGTTTTTTGACCGCCTGAATCACATTCGCCATAGTAAAGGTTTTGCCACTGCCGGTGATACCCATCAGTGTTTGGAATTTTTCGCCGGCATTTAGTCCTTTGGTCAGCTCATTGATAGCTTTGGGCTGATCCCCGGTTGCCTGGTAATTGGTATTTAATTTAAAATCTGACATTTCGTCAGGAATATACTCATATTTTTAACAACTATCAATATAAAGTAGGAAGCTGAGATTAATCTGTTTTTTTGGCATAATTAACAAAAGGATATGCTTCTTGATTGGTAAAAATGAGGTTTTTGTTGATATTTAGAGTGATTTCAGTTAATATCAATGACAAATTATTGTGAGGTAATGGCTGTGTATTTTATTGCTGGAGGAATGGAGATGAAACAAAAAAAATTAGTCGCCTATTTGGTAATTGTTATGATATCAATTTTACTCTTTGAATGTGGAGAACCTATGATAAAAACAAAAGCACCGGTTGGCTATGTTAAAAATGAACTGGAAAAACTGGCTCCTGTAGATATACAAGCCGACCTTTCGGGACTTACTGAAAATGAAAAGCAAGTGATCATGAAACTGGTGGAAGCCGGAAATATCATTGATCAATTATTTCTATTGCAAGTCGACAGGGACAATCCTGAAATACGCCGGGAATTGGTAGATATGAAAGATTCAGATAAAGCATTGTACCTGGAAATGTTCGATATAATGTTTGGCAGTTGGAACCGACTGGAGCATAATGAACCCTTTTTAAATTCTGAAGAAAAACCCGCCGGCGCCGGATTCTATCCCATTGATATGACAAAAAGTGAATTTGAGGAACATTTGAGAATAAATCCCGGTGACCGGAAGCTATTTGAAGACACTTTCACAATTATTGATCGGAAAAATGGAGAATTAACAGCCATTAAATACCATGAATATTACCGGGAATTAGTCCGGAAACTCAGCGCCTTATTAAAAGAAGCAGCAGAAATGGCGGACAATAAGCATCTCAAGACTTATCTTAATCAGAGATCTGCAGACCTGTTGACTGATGATTATTATGAAAGCGATATGGCCTGGATGGATTTGAACGGAAAAATTGAGGTCGTGGTCGGCCCGTATGAAGTATATGAAGATCAGTTATTCAACTATAAAGCAGCTTACGAGTTATTTTTATGTATCGTTGACCTGGATGCCAGCCGAAAACTGGAAGCCGCGTCCAAATATCTGGATGATATGGAAGATAATTTGCCGATTCCCGATGAATATAAAAATTTTGATCGTGGTTCATCGTCCCCGGTTAAAGTTGTTCAGGAAATTTATACGGCGGGTGACACAAAGGCCGGTATTCAAACAGCAGCTTTCAACCTTCCCAATGATGAACGGGTACGTGAAGCCAAGGGCTCTAAAAAAGTTATGCTGAAAAATATTACGGAAGCAAAATTCAATAAGATATTAGTTCCCATTGCTGAGAAAATACTCGCACCGCGACCTTTGAAAAATGTCAGTTTTGATTGCTATTTTAATCATATTCTGATGCATGAAATCAGTCATGGCCTGGGCCCGGGCACCCTGACTTTGGCAGACGGCACGGAAACCACTGTTGCCCGGGAATTAAAGGATGTTTATTCTGTGATTGAGGAATGCAAAGCCGATGTTCTGGGACTTTATAATTATCTCTATATGATGGACAAAGGTGTTTTCGAGGAAGATCGGTATGCTGCTTATGCCAGTTATTTGGGAGGCATGTACCGGTCTATTCGATTTGGAATCAATGAGGCTCACGGTGGAGGTGTCGCAATTCAGTTCAATTATTTACTGGATAAAGGAGCGTTTTATATCGATGAAAACGAGAAATTAAATGTTGACCCCGAGAAGATTGAAACGGTGATAAAAGATCTGACGAACAAAGTGCTGATTATTGAAGCAGAAGGTGATTATGAAGCCGCTAAAAAATTGATTGGCAAGTATTCTGTCATGACCCCGTTGATGGAAAAAATTATTGAGGATTTGGAAGAACTGCCAATTGATATTCGGCCAAACTATGAAATTCTGAGCAGATGAAAAAGATAAATAAAAAAGGTCACTGGGGAAGTGACCTTTTTTAACGCAACTGTTAATGAAATAGCCTTCCCCGAATTAAAGAGGGGATAGTGAGGGATATTACGGCACATTCGGGGAAGGGGAGGGGATTTTTTCTTATTATCAAAAGGCAATATTTATAGTTACAATATTTATGCCAAAGAAAATATTTATGTGGCTTAGTATTTTTCTCGTCGAGACTATTTTTTTGTTACAATTTCACTATTATTTTACTAGGAAATTTTGGCACGGTATGGAAAAAAGTTCGCATAAATAGTAAAAAATTTAAATTATTGTCATTTTTTGTTAAATTTTTGACAATATTACCGATAATTTATCTGACTATTGGAGAGGCAATCATGAATAAAATATTTCTTGTAGACGATGACACTGAATTACTGGAATTGCTTCAGGATTTTTTGATAAACCATGATTTTGAAGTGATGACTAACAATGATGGGAAAAATGTCCTGGAACAAATTTCAAAATTTGAACCGAGCCTGGTGGTATTGGATGTCAATCTTCCGGATGCGGATGGATTTGATATCTTACGGATCATTCGAAGTAATGCCCTGACCGCTTCCATTCCTGTTATTATGCTGACAGGTGAGGACGGTGTAAATTCTCAGGTCAAGGGTCTGACATCGGGGGCTGATGACTATGTGCTTAAACCCTTTGATTTAAATGTATTATACGCCCGAATATTGAATTTGCTTAAAAAGAACATAGAGCAAACACGGACGAAATATGATCAAAAAAACTTATTGAACCATCTGATCACCATTTATTCCAAACGCAATTATGATATCTACACCAAGCACAGCAGAAGATTTCCTGATTATCCCTCAAACTGGAACGGCCTTATTCCCGATTTGGTCATTATTAAAAAGAATAAAAAATGCCGTGCCTTTTTGTTGGAATCGGCACAGAGTATCCTGGAAGAAAGATTTTTAAGGGAATTGGAAAAATTATCCGTAACTACCTGGAAAAACGAGTTGGTTGAAGGCAATATTGTTGTCCGCTCCAAAGAATCCCTGAAAAAATGTCAGGATATTTTCAAAGAATATGGGTTTAAGTTTAAAATCAAACTAATCACAAAAAGTAAACGGCGAAGACGTTATCCGGCGGAATAATTACCAGTCTGAATCCATTGCAGTGGAATAGTCTGATCTGCACTATAATTTATAAAGCACTCCTTTATTAACGGCATCCATTTTTTCTTTTCCAAAGAGTTTTTTTACCAAAGTAAGTGCGAATAAAACAGCGGCACCGGATGCCTGTCCGGTAACCAGATTGCCATCTTCCACAACCTGTTGGTTTTCCGGAATGTATTTAACTTTATCTTTTTCGCCGGGATGGATGGTGAATTTTTTATATTTCAGGACACCGGCTTCAAACAGCACCATTGGCGCGGCGCAGATGGCGGCAACCAGTTTACCCGCATCATTCATTTTTTGGATCATTGTTTTGAGACGCGTATCATTCTTGAGATTGAGAGTTCCGGGCATTCCGCCGGGCAGGACAACGCCATCAAAATTGTCATGCTCAAGATTTGCCAGAATTTCGTCGGCCTTGATCACGATATTATGGGAACCTCTAATTTCCAGGGCATCCAATCCTGCTGTTGTTACTTCAGCGCCTCCGCGTCTTAGAATATCGATAATGGAGATCGCTTCGATTTCTTCAAGTCCTTCTGCGAGGGGTACTAATATTTTTGTCATAATAAATTCTCACTTTCGCATTTTTTTATAAAGATTGATCAAATTATTGGTTGACTCATCATGAGATGTAACCATTTCATCATTATCCAGTTCAGGCAGGATTTTTTTGGCTAATTGTTTTCCGAGTTCCACACCCCATTGGTCAAAACTAAAAATATTCCAGATGATGCCCTGGACAAATATTTTATGTTCGTACATTGCGATCAAATTCCCTAAAACTTCCGGTGTAATTTTTTTTACCAGGATGGCGTTTGTGGGCTTATTGCCTTCAAAAACTTTAAAATTTACCAATTTTTCGATTTCCCGATCAGATTTGCCTTCTTTTTGTAATTCTTCAACCACCTTTTTCTCGGTTTTTCCATTCATCAAAGCTTCTGTCTGGGCAAAGAAATTGGATAATAATTTTCGGTGATGATCACCGATATCATTATGAGAAATCGCCGGCGCGATAAAATCACAAGGAATTAATTTCGTACCCTGATGAAGCAATTGATAAAAAGCATGCTGGCCATTGGTTCCGGGTTCACCCCAGATAATAGGACCGGTCTGATAGGCAACTTTACGGCCATTACGGTCAATGCACTTGCCATTTGATTCCATGTCACCCTGCTGAAAATAAGCGGGGAAGCGATGCATATATTGGTCGTAAGGCAATATGCAATGGGATTCAGCGCCCCAAAAATTATTATACCACACACCCAGCAAAGCCAGGATCACCGGCATGTTCCGCTTAAAATCCATGGTACGGAAATGCTCATCCATCTGGTGAGCGCCATTGAGAAGCTTTTCAAAATTTTCATAACCGATTGTACAGGCTATGGAAAGACCAATTGCTGACCACAAAGAATAGCGGCCGCCAACCCAGTCCCAGAACCTGAATATATTTTCCGGCGCGATACCAAATTCCCTGACCTTTTCTTCATTGGTTGACAGGGCCACGAAGTGTTTGGGAATATGGCTTTCATCTTTGGCGCTTTCCAAAAACCAATCCCGGGCCGTATGGGCATTGGTCATGGTTTCCTGGGTAGTGAAGGTTTTGGACGCAATGATGAAAAGTGTTGTTTCAGGATTGATATTTTTTAATGTTTCGGCAATGTGAGTACCATCGACATTAGATACATAATGTGTGTTAATGTGGGGAATTTTATAGGGTTTTAGCGCTTCCGTCACCATAACCGGGCCTAAGTCGGAACCACCAATGCCGATATTTACAATATCCGTGATCGCTTTGCCGGTATAACCTTGCCAATCACCGGAAATGACGGATTCTGAAAACTGTTTCATTTGTGCCAGTACTTTTTTGACTTCCGGCATCACATCATGATTATCCACATACATGGGTTTGTCATTCAGGTTGCGAAGGGCAATATGATAGACGGCGCGATTTTCAGTTTCATTGATTTTATTGCCGGCATACATCTCGGCAATGGCCTGGCTTAATCCGCAATCCCTGGCCAATTGAATTAATAAATCTATTGTTTCTTCGGTAATGATATTCTTTGAATAGTCCAGGTGGATATCATTCATATTTATGGAAAATTTGAAAGCCCTGTCCTTTTCTTGCCGGAACAGTTGGCGCATATGTTTTTCTTTTATTTCGTTAAAATGGTTGCTTAACTCTTTCCATGCATTTGTAACGGTGGGGTTTTGTCTTGGTAACATTTTTTCTCCTTATGGGCAGTTTGTATTTAATTTACATTATTCATAAAAATATGAATAATGCCCACTTCGCGCCGATACGTTTCCTTCCGCCAGAGGCCGGATGTTCCAGTGGAAACTATCGGGATTAACCTGAATATCATTCTATGAATTTTCCAATTCATCTTTTTATTGATTTTTCGTAACTTGTTAATTTTATTCGCTTTCTTTTAAAAATTGAAAATTCATGAATAATTCAGGTTAATATTAAAACTACAGAATTTTTTGAACAATTTGTAGAAAAAATCTAATTTGTCAACAGAGAAGTATTGTTATTTTAAATTAATCAAAAAGGAAAAGAAGATGTACAGATTGAATTTTTATGTCCCGGAAGAAAGTCTTGAGGAAGTCAAGAAGGCTCTTTTTGCCGCCGGTGCCGGGAAAATTGGTAATTACGAGAAATGCTGCTGGCAAGTGCCGGGAACCGGCCAGTTTTTGCCCATGGAAAATAGCAATCCGGCTATTGGTAAACAGGGTAAAATAGAACAGCTCCGGGAATATAAAGTTGAGATGGTATGCGGGGAGCAATTCGTCACGGCTGTTGTGGAGGCATTACTGAAGGCCCATCCTTATGAGGAGCCGGCCTATGACCTTGTCAAAGTGATTACAAAAAATGATCTCTGATGATTAGTAGTCAGGTTCCCGGATCAATAATTTAATGGTAACAGTCGTACCTTTTCCCGGCGCGCTTTTGACAATTATATCGCCTTTATGAAGGTCGACGAGTTCCTTACAAATGATCAGTCCGAGGCCATGGCCTTTTTCACCTGATGTACCGCGTGTGGAAATGGTTTCTTCTATTTTAAACAACTTTTCCTGCAGATTTTTTGACATTCCGA
The DNA here is from genome assembly GCA_964498725.1 of uncultured bacterium. Taxonomy (GTDB): domain Bacteria; phylum Fidelibacterota; class UBA2242; order UBA2242; family JAFGTP01; genus JAFGTP01. The sequence goes on from CAZCHS010000033.1 coordinate 18,763, forward strand.
CACCATTATCAATGACATTAATATAAATATATTGGTCGTCCTGAGCATCATTGATTTCAATGGTTCCCTCGATTGGTGTGAACTTGATGGCATTGGATAAAACATTTCTTAAGACTGTGGCAACCATGTTTTTATCGGCATAGACTTCTGTGCGATTACCAACAAAATTATCAATTTGCAGGGTTTTCTCTTCAATATTTTTCTTAAAAAGAAGCAGGTTGTTATAAACCATGGCCTTAAGATTAAAATTAACCGGCGAATAATTTGTTTTTTTGGTCTGTATCCGTCCCCATTCCATCAGTGTATCCAACAAATTTAGTGAATTACTGTTGATCTGATCTAACTCTTTCGTCAATTTTTTCAGGAATTGGCGGTCGATTTTTTCCATTGACCGGTTCAGTACATTGATAAAACTTGAAATATTGGAATGCGCATTATAGAGGTCATGGCCGATAATGGCATAAAGCCGGTCTTTGGAGGCGATTGTCTTTTCCAGTTCCTCTTTTTGTCGTTGGATGGTTTTGTTTTGCTTTTGCAGTTTTTTGTTGATTTTACGTTTGTTAATGATGGAAATGATATTAATTATGGCAATAGTTGCAATAAGTATAAAAATAAATACAAAAGCGGTGATGATCGCTTTTTGGGTCTTAAGTTTTGATTCGGCAATTAATTTTTCTTTTTTTAGTAATTCTGTCTCTTGTTGCTGATTTTTAATATTATGTATGATCTCCAGTTCTTCGATATGCGCTTTTCTTTCTTCAGCAACCATTTTATCCTGGTATTCTGTGTAGTGTTTTAGGTTGGCGAAGGCCTTTTCAATATCCTGCTGGTCTTCGTAGATTTTATAAAGGGCTTCATAAACATCAACTTTGAGGTCGAGTAAATCAAGTTCATCGGTTTCTGACAGAATATCATTTAGCAGGGTAGTTGCCTGGCCGGGTTTACCTAAGTTGGCCAAAATTTCCCCTTTTTTGATTGTATCTGAAATTCTTAAATCAGGCGGGTAGGTAATGGTATCCAGAATTGCGACGGATTGGTTGTGATAGTTCAGTGCCTGTTCATAATTTTCCTGTTTCATCGCATAGTCCCGGCGCAGTCCGAGTTTATAGGCGATAGCATCGGGATAATCAATTTTTTCAATATACTGGTCCGCTATTTTGAAAAGGCTGTCCAGATCATTATAATCACTTGCTTTGATTAGAAATTCTATTTTTGATAATACAGAATAGGTTCTGGTTAGATTATCATTGGTAATTTCTGCAATTTCCAGTGATTTATCAGCATATTCGATTGCTTTTTTGTAGTTTTCTTTTTTTTCATACAAAAACCCCAGGTTATGATAAATATACCATAAATGATAGTTGTCATCATTCTTTTCTGCCAGCGCCATTCCTTCATAAAAATATTCAGAGGATTTTTCATAGTTATTAGTAGTTAAAAATAAGGAACCGAGATTCACGTAAGTATTAACCAATCTGAATTCATTGCTGTCTTTCTGGTCGATATTGAGAGCCAGCAGATATTGTTTCAGGGCTTTTGAAAATTTGCCAGCGTGAAAATCTAAAATTCCCAGATTAATATAGGCGGCACCAAGATAATTATTCATGATTTTTGCTTCGGCAAGATCGCGTACTTTTTCGTAGTATTTGCGGGCTTTTTGGGGTTTATTGGTATCATTATAGTGGATGCCGATCGAATTCAATGCTCTTGCAATCCCGATAGTGTCCTGCTTTTCCCTATAAAAATCCAGGGCTTTTTGGCTGTAATACAGACTGCTGTCAAAATGTGTTGCTTTACTGTGGCACAATTCCATCAATAAATATAATTCGCCCAGTTTATAATTGTCATGATCATGAGAAATCGATTTTGCTTTTTGGGCGATTTCTATACTTTTGGCGGGATCATGGTGATAGTAGTGATTGGCCATTAATAATAAATTATCAATTTTTTCCGGCCCGTCACTATGCCGGAGTTCATTTTCCAGACTATCAATATACTCCGGATTATGTCCCAATAATAAAGAGACAAAAACAATAATGGTGATTAAACTTTTTCGCATTTTTTTGCAATCTCATTTTTTATAATACTACAACTATATTTGGCGCTATGCAAGTGTGATTAAAATAACAATTCTTTTTGTGCTCATTTCAATAAAATGATCTTGTTGGTTTTTGTAAAGCCATCTGTCGTCATTATACGATAGAGATAAATGCCATTGGAAACCGTTAAATCATCATTGTCTTTACCGTTCCATTGGTAACTATGAAATCCCTGTTGCAGAGCTTTGTTGGTTAAGGGTTTGACCAAATTTCCCTTTAAATCATAAATACCCAGGCTGACTGTGCTGTTGTCTGGCAAATAGAATTTGATCGTTGTAGATGGATTACAGGGATTGGGATAGGCCGGGAATAATTGATAATTGTCAAGGGCAATATCTTTGTTATCAGGAATTGTTACGGAGATTTTGTCATGTTTCTTAGTCTGATTGGAGTAAGTGACATCTTCAAGTTGGTAGTAATAAGCACGCCCCGGAATGACTTCAGTATCGGTAAAGGAGTAATTGTTTTGGGTAGAAGAATTGCCGGCGCCCGGTATTATTGACGTATTGATTTTTTGAAATTCCCCCTTTTCACTTTCTCCTTTGTAGAGGTTAAATCCCATATTATTCATTTCACTTTCCGTTGTCCATTGAATGAGGACTTTGTCCTGTTGATATTTGGCTGTGAATGAGGAGAGGGTGACAGGGAGGGATTGGTCTCCGTCGTTTGTTTTACCGGGAGAAAATAATAATCCAGGATCTATTGTAGAATGCTTTACAAAATCACCGGTAATGTCTGGATTTCTGGTTAAGGCTTGATCATCGCCACCTTCACTTCCATAGGATACAGTAGTTATTGTATCACCCGAATCATCCAATATTGTTATTTCATCTCCTGGATTATTTAAGCCTAAGTAAGAAGTTTGAATTAGTGCACCGCCAAAATCACCCGTCGGATTACCGCCACCAAATACAACAATGCAAGAAAATGAATTTAGTGTAGTATTGGCTCCAAAAGTATGACGTTCGCCTGTATTATCGTGTATCTCCCAGGCTGAAATGTCAACAGCAGAAGAAGAATTGTTATAAATTTCAATAAATTCATCATCATTACTATCAACCACACCATCTCCATTAGCATCCCCGTGTTCAGTATCCGGATCAGCATGGATTTCATTAATTACAAGTTGCCCCCATGCACTCCCAAGTGCCATGATTAAAACCAAACAAATACTTAATAAATTTTTCATGTTTAATTTCCTTTATTTTATTTAAACAATTTTCTTCCTGATCTCTAAAAGAGATGCAAAATTATGCGAAAGTGATTAAATAAAATGAAATTCCGTATAAATTAATTTAAAAAAATATTGGTAAAAGGCAAGTATGTTTAAGAAAAAAATAAAAAAGCCCCACAATGGTTGCAGGGCTTGTGTATTTTACTTCAATAAATTGGTTATTATATCGTCGTCAACCTGATAGGGAATTGTTATCTGTCCCTTTTTTCGGTTATGTTGGTTCCATTTCATGGATGTTGTGATGGCGTTTTTATTACCGGCCCAGTTGCGTCGTGCGACGCCGCCCATGACATCCCAGGACAATCCTTTGATAATAATTTCATCGGCTTTGGTACTGCCGTCCAGTAAAATCGCATTGCCGCCATTGGAAGCGCGGCCAATTCCGACACCGCCGCCATTGGACAGCACCACCAGAGTCATGCCGCGGGCGACATTGCCTGCAAAGCACTGCACGGACATATCAGCAGTGGTACGGCTGCCGTCATAGATATTCGCGGTTTCGCGAAAAGGTGAATCTGTGCCAGACACATCATGGTGGTCCCGTCCCAGAAGCACCGGGCCGATCTTACCGTCCCGGACCAATTGATTGAACTTCAGTGCGATTTCCACCCGTCCCACTTCGTCGGAATAAAGAATACGGGCTTTGGTGCCGACCACCAATTTGTTTTCTTCGGCAGTGGCAATCCAGTGATGATTATCGCGATGCACGGAACTTTCATTGGGATCGATGCAATTCATGGCCGCCTGATCAGTGGCATGAAGGTCTTCATCTTTTCCGCTCAGGCACACCCAGCGAAAAGGGCCAAAGCCTCTGTCAAAACAGACCGGCCCCATAATATCTTCCACATAGGATGGCCAGATAAATCCTTCCGATGTATCCGCTTGGTTGCTAGCGATTTCCTTAATTCCGGCGTCAAAAACAGAAGCCATAAAGGAATTGCCGTAATCCCAGAAATGAGCGCCTTTATCGGTCAATTTTTTGATCACAGTGTAATGGCGTGCCAGGGATTCGTCAACTAATTTTTTGAATTTTTCCGGATCATTGCGCAGGATCTTCCGGCCTTCGTCAAAACTATAATCCACCGGCGTATATCCGCCTTCATAAACGGCATGGCAGGAAGTTTGGTCGGAAATCAATTTAACAGTGACATTTTTTTGGTCTAAATATTCCAGCAGATCGACGATATTGCCATGGTAAGCGATTGAGACCGCTTCACCTTTTTGCTTATACTCTTGCATCCAACTAAGAATTTGGCCAAGATCACCGGACACCTTACTGACCCAGCCTTGTTCATGGCGGGTTTTAATACGGCTTTCGTCCACTTCGGCAAAAACGCCGATACCACCGGCAATCTCCGTGGCTTTGGGTTGCGCGCCTGACATTCCACCGAGACCGGAACTGACATAAAAAATCCCTTTCAGATCTTTATCTTCGGGAATACCTAAATATTTGCGGCTGGCATTCAGTACAGTAATGTAAGTGCCGTGAACAATTCCCTGGGGGCCGATATACATCCAGCCGCCGGCGGTCATTTGCCCATAATTGGTGACACCCAGTGCGGTGAGTTTCGCAAAATGATCGGGATTGTCCCATTTGCCTACCATTAAGCCATTGGTGGAAATGACCAGCGGCGCCTGTTTGCTGGAAGGAAAAATTCCAACCGGATGGCCGCTGCTGACCACCAGGGTTTGGTCTTCCCGAATGATTTCCAGATATTTTTTAATGAGGCGATACTGCATCCAGTTTTGACAAACCTGGCCGGTTTCGCCATAGGTCACCAGTTCATAAGGATAGAGCGCCACATCGAAATCAAGATTGTTGTCAATATTGACCTGTAATGCCCGGGCTTCCAAAATACCGTTGTAATCGTCAACCGGGCGTCCTTTGATTTCACCCTGTGGACGGTAGCGATAGCCGTAAATGCGGCCATGGGTTTTTAATTCTTCCAGAAATTCCGGCGCTAATGTTTTATGTAATTTTTGTGGAATATACCTTAAGGCGTTTCGTAATGCAATTTCTGTTTCCCGTTTAGTTAGGTTAAATCCTCTGGATGGTGCCCGGCGAATTCCTTCTTTGAAAACCGGTTCCGGGGGCAATTCATCGGATAATTTTATTTGCATGGCCTTTGAAATATCTAAACTCTCCATAATCCCTCCTCAATATTTATCTATATTTAATCAATTTTTAGAAAATTCTCTACTTAAATAAGTTAAAAAATCGAATGAGAAAAGATAAAAATAATTAAGTGTGTTTTCAAGGAAATAGTCTCTCAGTGAATAGGTTTTCAACGATAAAAAAATCAATCTGATGTTTTTAATATGCTTGAAAACAGGTGACATCATTCCGGA
>CAZCHS010000033.1:24544-27546 GCA_964498725.1 uncultured bacterium
CAGATAAAAAAAACCTACGGTAGATTGTCAAAGTCGATCTTTGGCTTCTGATGGATGGGCTTCCGGTGAAAGGTTGTTCCGATGGGTGTGGTTTCATCGAAAAACCCACAGTTTTTCATGAAGAATTTATCGTCCTCCACGCCGCCGGAATAATCCATGCGCGCTTGTTTTCGGGCGGTATTGTCGGCGGTAAAGCGGGCTTTGGTCATTTCGTGCCAGTGGCCATTTTTATCACAAATCCATTGGTTTTGATAGAGTCCTTTCCGGCTGATGTTTCCCATATCGGGAATGAAATTTTCCAGGAAGGAGTGATGACGTGTCAGGTAAGTTGAAGTCTGTGGACGGCGAAAGCTGGCGATCAATTCCCATTCGCCCTTTTCCGGCGCGAAAAAATAAGCGGTGTAATCAGTGCAATTGTTTTCGCTGGGTTCACCTCTCAGCAGAAAGCGATAGGTTGTGCCGGCTTTCCACATAAATTTCTTGTAACTCTGGCCGCCGGAACCTTCATTACCAAATTTGCCGGCATGTACATTTGGGCCTTTTTTAAGCAGTGTGATGCGCTGGTCTTCGGGAATTTCATTGGGATTGTCGGTGCGATAGGGACTCCAGACAGAAAATAGAATGCGTCGTTCATTCGGTGAATTAACCTGAATACCAAAATATCCTTCACCAAAACCATTGGCCATAAAATATGAACCAATAACATCTTCTCCTTCAGGAACATTGATTTCATTGTAAAACCAAAGGGCATCTGCAGCGGTTTCCGGCGGATAATAGGAGAGATGAACAGAGGGGCCGCGCCGTCCCCAGTAAAATTCATCCTGGACAAAATAGACGTTGCCTTCAGCGGCGTTACCGCCGATTAAAATATCTTTTATTTCTGCGTAGGTTTCTCCTGATTTTGACGTTCCCTGAATAGAAAGCTGCTGATAACCGGCTTTTTTGATTTTAAAATTACCAATGTTGATGGTATCAAATTCAGTGGATTTTATTTCTGTGGTTTGATTTTGCCGGCCCAGTGAGAATTGAACTTTTGATGAACCTTTTGAAATTTTTGCAACAATCCCTAATTGCAAATTCCCGGTTTTGACGGTTTTAAAATAGGTGTTAATGACTGTTTCTGGGTTGTCCCAATTTTGTAATCCCTGGTGTGTAATGACCCGGTGACTTGAATTTTCCGCCCAGCTGTTTCCCGCTAAAGGAATAGAGTAGGAATAGGAGCGAATCTTTTCTGACTGGCATTGTCTTGCAAAAAACAGGAGAATGATGGCAGTTAATAATTTAATTCCGGACATAAAAATACCCCTTTACATTATTATTGTATCGGGGTAATTGTATAGAAAAATGGCAAATATTTTTTTATTTTCAAAGGGAAAAATTATTTTCCGGTGGTCTGATGCCCTTTCAATACTTCCTTGATCGTGTAAAGGGAGCCGGTAATGCAGATCATATCCCCGGGTTCCGCCAGGGTTTTGGCGGTGGCAATTGCCTCCTCGATGCTTTCTTTTGCAATCACGTTTTTATATTTCAGGGCTTCGGTGAATAAATCTTTAGTTGTCCCGGTCCGCCCGGATTTTGACTGGCTGACAATGAAAGTATCGACCACTTGACTGAGGTTTTGGATCATCAGTTTGAAATCTTTATCAAAAAGTATCGCCACTACACAGATAAGATTGTTGTAATCGTAAATATTGGTCAGGTTAAAGACTAATTTTTGCACACCGGCCGGATTGTGGGCGCCATCGATAATGATCTTTGGGTTTTCTGAAATTGTCTGCATACGTCCCTGCCAGACCACATTAGCCAGTGCTTTTTTAGTCTGATGCTCTTTTAGTGTCCAGTCATCCTGAGCGGCAATCTCGGCACAGATGAGGAGTGCGAGAGCAGCATTGTCAATCTGATGGACACCGGCCATGTTGCAGAACAGGTCCGATAAAGCAATCTGATATTTGGGCATCATACAGTCAAACCGGGACCCGGCGGGTGTCATATTATGAATATTGATTTTACATTCCTTCCGGATCGTTAAGACCGGCGCTCTTTTCAGAGCGGCTTCTCTACTAATGACAGTTGCGGCTGCTTTGGCCATATTACCGGTTACTACAGGTGTTTGAGGTTTTATGATGCCGGCTTTTTGCCAGGCGATTTTCCCCAGGGTATTGCCCAGGCTTTTGGTGTGGTCGTAATCAATGGAAGTAATCGCTGATATTTTGCTGTTTATCAGTTTCGTGGCGTCCAGTCGTCCGCCCATGCCAACTTCAGCAATAGTGTAATCCACCTTTTCATCATAAAACATCTGGAAAGCAAGCGCCGTGGAGATTTCAAAAAAAGAGGTGTCGAATTGTTGATGCAAATCCCGGAATTGCAAGTAGGTATCCAGAATTTTTTCTTCGGGCAATTCCTGTTTGTTAATTCGAAATCTTTCTTTGTAATTCACCAGATGCGGCGAGGTGTTCAGACCGGTTGAAAAACCATGGGCATGCAGAATCGATTCAACCATGGCGCTGGTGGATCCTTTACCATTAGTTCCGCCGATATGAATGCCGCGCAGGGATTGTTCCGGATTGCCGGCAGCCTGACAATAATTAGTGAAATTGTCGAGTTGCAGTTTTTTCTTACCGGCGCATTTTGATTCTATTTCCTGTAAAAATTGTTGGTAGTTCATCAGTTAAAGGCTTTTTTGTTGAGAAATTTAATATAAAATTTGTACCTATAAAAAATTATTTAGCCTGAATTATTCATGAATTTTCAAATTTTCCAAGCAAAGAGAATAAAATTAACAATTTACCAAATACATATTAAAAAACTAATTTGGAAAATTCATAGAATAATATTCAGGTCAATCCCGATAGTTTCCACAGGAAACGTATCGGCGCGAAGCGGGCATTGTTCATATTTTTATGAATTATGCAGGTTAGAAAAACCTGGTATTTATCTGGATTAAAATTTTGATGAGTTTTTGGGCTGTAAAATATAAACTCTTTGATATTAAGGTTTTTAAG
>CAZCHS010000034.1:0-27511 GCA_964498725.1 uncultured bacterium
TGATAATTTATCAGTATTTTTATTGTTTATATATGATTTTTGTTGTTTATTTTTTTCAATAATAGAGAAATGGTAACCGGTTAATTAAACCCGTAGCGGATAATTCCCATTATCCGCTATAATATAATATTCAGCAATATTTAACAGTGTGAATTGTCATCTGCAAGCGGTGCGACACTATTTATCCTGAAAATAATCCGTATTAAAACGGAAACTCCTCTTCCGAGTTATCCACCTGCTTTTGCGGGGATTGCTGGTCATCTTCATTGGGTGGGTCTGCCAGCACCTGATTGCTGTTGCCATTCACGACGATTGCTTTGGGCATTACCGGGCACATATATTGGCAGGCGCCGCAGCCGATACAGATGTCGGTACGGGTTTTGGGATAGTTGATATTATTTTCCATCACCGTATAAACCGCATGGGTCGGGCAGCCTTCAGCGCAGGCGCCGCAGTCCGTATCATTTATATAAACTACGCAAAGATCGGTTTTTAATTCCACCTTGCCCAACTGTGTGAGTTGTTTGGTTTTCATCGGCAATTTTCGCATAGCATCGGAAGGACAGATGGTTGTGCAAATATTGCAGTCATATTCACAATAAGATTTATTAAAATCCATGTGCGGTTGAAAAAGTCCGCTCAGTCCGTATTGATGTATGGACGGTGTGATGACATTGGTCGGGCAATGGGTAACACAAAGTTGACAGGAAGTGCAGCTGGTGGTAAAATGATCGCGGTTTTGTGCGCCCGGCGGCATGACCGGTTGCCCTGATTTTATTTTTGCCTTTGCGGTTTTCCGAAAAGGAAAGGGCAACAGGAAAGCAGCGGCAACGCCACTTGATATGAGCAGTTCCCGTTTACCGGGATTAAAGACTTTTTCCTGCTTATGTGCAGAATAGGTCAGTGCTGAAGCTGGGCAAGCCGAGAGACAATCAAAACAAGCCACGCATTCGTTATTTTTAACCCTGGTATTTTCATAATCAATGCAATCGGTTTTGCAAACCCGGGAGCAGAGCGTGCATTGGGTACAATTTTCTTCATTAAATCTGATCCGGTAGACAGATTTTCCGGCAAAGAGAGAGAGGAAAAAACCGGCCGGACACAAAGTTGTACAGAAAAAACGGCGTGAAAACATGGCGCTGAATATTAATATTGAAAAAAACAAAAAGGAAAAAGCCAGAATTGTACTTGGCATGGTACCGAATTTTAATACCGGAAGAGAATAAATATCCAAATTCTGTAGCAGTTTTACAACCCCGTTATTGAGTGAATATGCAACAGGGCGGACAATATTACTGAATATTTTTCCAAAGAGTGAGTAAGGGTCCAGAATATTAATGATCCATACAGATCCCAAAACAGCCGTAATAATGATACCAAAAAAGAGCGTTCCCTGAATTATTCTTTGCAGGGGATATGTTTGAGAATTTTTCTTTTTGTAAAAAATTCGCGCCAGGAAATCCTGAAAGATTCCCAGGGGGCATAAAAAACTGCAATAAACCCGCCCGAATATCGCGGTCATGATCAGCACGAGGATAAAAGACAAGGCAAAAAATATTCCGGCACCGGTCAGAATGCCCATAACTGACGGAATGATCTGGGTATGGGCGATGGCGCCAAACAGGCGATCGGGCAGCAGACCTGTTTCTACAAAGGCCAGTGAAAAAAGTAACAGAAATAGTGCGGCAATTATTTGCCTTAATCTTTTTAAAGTCATGTGCTATACCTTGTTTTGATTAGATAACGATTTTTTTGACGTTCTGTTCTGCCAGATTCATGTTGCCAACATTCATTTCATGGCCGTAACGGATATGCTCAACCTTGTCTGGTTCATAATTCAGAATTCTTGAGACAGCGGCGTCAACAGCCACGATATCTTTAGAAACCAGCAGCATTTTTCTGATGATAATATCTTCCGGGTTCGCACGCTGTGGTCCATTGTCCATGGTCACGCGGTAACCGTCGACAATATTGAGGGTTGGTTTGGCATAGGTGCAAAAATCAGCGATACATTGATGCAAGCCTTTACGATGGTAAAAAGAACGGTCCCAAACAACGCCCATGAGGTTTTTCATGGCCGCGGTCATTTTTGCCGACTTATGGTGTTTGAGTACCGGGACATTAATCATAACATCACTTTCTGCCAGCATTTTATGGATTTTAGCATCTTTTAAGGTCTTGCCGCCGGGTATTTTCACAGGTACATAATCGCTTTCATTGCCACCGGGGATAACAATTGCGCCGGCTTCTTTAGCAGCCTCTTCAATTTCGCTCATGGCATAGCATTTTTCAGGATCATTACAGGTATGGTCAAAAACATAGACTTTATCAGCACCTGCCTGAAGAATATCATGAACAATAGTTTTTACCAATAATGGATTGGTATTAGCGCCATTTTCGGGTGTGCGTGCCCAGGCGATATTGGGTTTTACCAGTACAGTTTGTCCCTTTTTAATGAAATTTTTCATGCCGCCAAAGGCTTCCATTGCGCGATGGTACATAATATCAGGTTCACCGTTTCTGACAGCAATAATGTCGGGTATGACATTATCATCAGCTGCAAAAAGCGGATTATTCCAAAACTGGCTGCCAAAAGTGACGGCCCCGATAGATAGGGAGGTTTTAATAAAATCTCGACGTGAAAGATCTTTTTTACTCATTTTTCATCCTTTTGATATTTTAAGGTTAGAATTTTCAATTATTTCTTTGGTTTTCTTGTATCCAAGATCAATGAATTCCCGGGCTTGCCAGAATTCCCAAAGTTTATAGTTATTCATGTCTAAATTAATAAGCAGGTCCGGTTTATAAATTCTTTCTTTGTTGATGGAATTTTCATCGATAAGCAGTTTAAGCGACTGGAGGCCGACCGTAGTCATATCAGGGAGATTTTTATCATCTTTAGGAATACTTTTTTGTTTAAAACCATCGGATATTTTCTCCAGTAAGTTTAGATTGCTTTTGTGAATATATTTTTGACTGCTGTCAATTTCACAAAAGTTATCCTCAGTTATCTTCAAATTGGATTTCAGGACGTCAACCGCTATCACGATATCGGGTTTATATTTTTGTAAAGGCGCCAGGGGAAGATTTTCACGGACGCCCCCATCTACCAGCAGGCTGCCATTGGCTTCAAAGGGATTAAAAACCCCGGGAATTGAGATGCTGGCATGCAGTGCATCTACCAAATCCCCTTTATTTATATAGAGGATGTTGCCTTTAATGAGGTCAACGGTTACAGCAATAAAATCAATTGCGCAGTCTTCAATACGCTTATTTTTTATGTAAGAGCGAAAAAATTTGTCGATCTTTTCATGACTGATGATACCGGACTTTTGGAAAGCAAAGGACAAAAGCGAGAGTACTTTCGCTTTGTTATTAAAACTAATGGCAACTTCTTCAATTTTTTTCAGGGGCAGATCGGCAGCGTACATTCCGCCGATAACCGAACCCATGCTGGTGCCGGCAATGATATCGGGCTTGAGGTCGATCTCTTCCAAATATTTTAAAACCCCGATGTGAGCGATCCCCAGAGCCGCACCACCGCCTAGGGCCAGCGCGATCTTTTGTTTATTATTTTTTTTGAAAATATTTTTCATTATGACCTTTTAGTTTTTATTAATTATATTGTTTTTGTAAGTCAAATACAAATTTAAATTCATCATACCCAAAAATTTTGACTGTAAATAAATTAATTCGGCAGTGCCTGAAATATGAAGATAACAATTAGGTTATTGTCGTTATGAATATCAGAAGTTTATCAGCTCTGTAAACAGATGCTTTTTTGGGGTCATTGAACACTCCCTTTGAAAACGAATATACACCTTAAAAACTAAGTTCAACCTTAGAGAAAAAATATTTTCTTAAAAACAAATAAATATTTATATTTCCCTGCTTGCAGAAAATCCTTGATAAGTTGTGAATTATATATGCTGATCAGGTAAAGATTTTTAATAATTGAATTGTTTTAAATAAGAACCAAACAGAATAAAGCCCTTGTAGTTCAACAGGATAGAATGGGGGATTCCTAATCCTTTGATCTGGGTTCGAGTCCCGGCGAGGGTACATTAAAAAATAATTAAGAGGAGTTATAGATGTTAAAACCAAAGAAGAAAATCACTAAACAAGAAATTGAGAGAGACCCGGTACTGGAAAAAACAGTAGAACTGGAACAATTTATCAGACGAAATGCTCAGAAAATCGGTATAGGCCTGGGCGCAGTTGCCCTGGTGATCATTGCCACTATTTTTATCATCAAGGCGAACAAACAAAAAGCCATGGATGCTTCCGGTAAATTAGGATTGGCCCAGATGGCCTTGCAGAAAAATGATGTTGATGACGCCACTTTACGTTTGGAAGAAGTGATTGAAGATTTCAGTGGTACAGAGAGTGCTGCCGCCGCTCATTTGATGCTGGCACAACTCTATATGGAAAAAGGCGATTATGAATCGGCCCGCTTCTATTATTCCGATTATGTCGATAAGTTTGATAATGAATTGGGAAAGTCTGCGGCTTACAAAGCCCTGGGCGTTATCGCCGAAAGCAATGAAAACTGGGAAGAAGCCAAAAACTGTTATCAAAAAGCTGTAAAAACTGCCACCTATGAGTTCCAAAAGCAAATGGCGCAATTGGGATTGGCCGCTGTTAACCTGGAACTCAAAGATTTTGTATCCGCCCGTGAAATATTGCAGGAAGTCAAAGCCGATGATCCTGAGTTTAATATCAATTCAAAAGTGGAATTGTTAATGGGTAAACTGGAAGTCATGGAAAAGTAAATTTTGAAGGATAATTTCAGAACAGAGATTTATGATATTCATGTTCAAATTATTATTTGAGATTTTTATAATATATCTTGCAATAGTAAGATTATTTTTATAATTTTCGGCGAAGTGGGTTAGGAGCCCACTTTTTTCGTATAAATATTTGAAATCAGGTAAGATAAATGGAAAGAGTTCAACAAATCGTTGAAAAAATTTTAGAAGAGAATGGCCTTGAATTAGTAGAATTCAATTTAAGGCATCAAAGAAACAGGAGTTCTGTAAAAATTCTGGTGGATACGCCCCGGGGAAATGTTAATCTGGACCAGATTGCCGAAGCCACCCGCAAGATCAATGACAGTGAAGAGTTCTATGCTGAACTTCCTGAGGATTTTCGACTTGAAGTCAGTTCGCCGGGATTGAATTATCCCTTAAAAACAGCGAAAGATTTCAGCCGTCATTTGAACAAGACCATTCGATTGAAATACAAAGAAGAGGGGACGACCCAAACATTGACCGGTGACCTTGCCGAAGTTACCGGGAATAATATTACGCTGGCCGGCAAATTCGGACAAAAAACAATCGGGTTCGACAATATTGTCAGTGGAAAAATTGAGATTAAGTTTAAATAAATAGGAGAGATAAATTGATTAATCGTGAAATAATCTCAGCTTTTGCAGAAATTGCTAGAGAGAAAAACGTTGACAGAAGTGAGTTAAGCGATATAATCGAAACTGTATTTAGAAAAATTATCATAAAAAAATATGGTAGTGATGAAAATTTTGATGTTATTGTAAATATGGATAAGGGTGAGATCGAGATATATCAGCAAAAAGTAATTGTGGAAAAGGTTGAAGACCCGGTTCAGGAAATTTCCCTGGAAGATGCCCAGGAAGTAGAGCCTGATCTGGAAGTCGGCGACCCTTATATTGAAATTATAAATCCCGCAAGTTTCGGACGCCGTCTGATCACAACTGCAAAACAGATTCTGAACCAGCAGATCATGAAACTGGAAAAGAATGTCATGTTTGAAGAGTATGAAAAGAAAATCGGTGAAATTGTTATCGGTGATGTTCATCAGATCAGGCGTGATGCGATTTTTGTCAATGTGGGGCAGGCTGAATTAAAAATGCCGCGCGAAGAACAAATTCCTCGAGAACGTTACAGAAGAGGCGAATCTATCAAGGGTATTGTTAAGGATGCGGTGATGTCAAACTCCGGCCCGGAAATTATTGTTTCCAGGGCAGATGGTAGTTTTTTGGCAAAGTTGTTTGAAAATGAAGTGCCGGAAATTTACGACGGTACGATCGAAGTTAAAAGCATTGCCCGGCAGCCCGGTGACCGAAGCAAAGTAATTGTTGCTTCCAATGATCCGCGTATTGATGCGGTGGGCGCCTGTGTTGGAATTAAAGGGAGTCGAATTCAGGCCATTGTCCGGGAATTAAACAATGAAAAAATAGATATTATCAATTACAGCAGTGAGCCGGAAATTGTGATTACACGCGCATTATCACCGGCGAAACCCTATATGCTGGAAATTGATGAAGAAAAAAAGTCCGCTCTGGCGATCTTTGAAGATGACGATATTTCAGTAGCCATTGGAAAAGCCGGCCAGAACATTCGCCTGGCGTCACGGGTTACCGGCTATTCAATCGATGCGATCAAACGGTCCGATTATGAAGGCAGTGACGAAGAGACCCTGTATCTGGAAGACATCGATGGTATTGATGAACAGGATTGGAAAGTCCTTTATTCCGTCGGTATTGAAACAGCGGAAGAATTTTTATCTGCCAGTATGAAGGAATTGAAAAGTATTCCGGATTTCGATGAAGAAAAAATTGAGCCGTTGAGCGATAAAATCGAAAAAGCATTGGAAAAAATGCAGCGGATCAAAGAAACTAAATCTCAAATAGAAGATAAAAGTACCTCAGAGGAAGCGGATGAAGAATCCGAAAAAGTGGAAGAAACACAGGAACCCATCATGGATCATATTCCTGATGAAACTGTACTTCCCGGTTATGACAAAGATGAAGAAGAAGACGATGATACGGAAAATTTATTAATATAAATTTTTTCAAAAAAGAGGTATGGTCAATAAGGATAAGATGAAAAAAAGAAGAATATTTCATATCGCCAAGGAACTTAACATTTCGCATATTGAAATAATTAAGTTTTTAAAAAAAGAAGATATCCCATGTACTGGAATTAATGCATCAATAGACGAAGATGTTTATTTTAAGATCCTCCGTAATTTTTCAAAAGAAAAAGACGTTGTCGAACGGATCAATAAAGAAAAAGCCAGAAAAGAAGCGGAAAAAAAACGTAAAGAAGAAGAGCAGGCCCGTCAGGAGGCCCAAAAAATCCAGCAGGAAATTCTGGAAGACGCTTCCAAACAATCCGGCGAATTCGTTGAAAATGCCTCTGAATATGTAATGTCTTCGGCAAAGGATATATATAAAGATTTAATGATTGCTGAAAAACCGAAAAAGACAGTGAAAGAAACAACAAAATCCAAGTCCCAAAAGGGTGAAGCAGAACCGAAAAAAGAAAAAATAAGAAAACCCCTGCAGAAAAAGACTTCGGAAACTCCCCGGGAAACTGTTGCAACGAAACAAAAAAAGACTAAGCGGGATGAAACAACTACCGTAAAAACTACCGGTGAAACAGCGAAAAAGTCGAAACCGGCTAAAACAGCAGATGAAGACAAAACCAAAAAGGGTAAAAAACTCAAGCGCGTTTCAGTTCAGGATATAGAAAAAGACCTTACTGGTAAATCCCGAAAGAAGAAAAAGAGCAGAAAAAAACAAAATAAAAAAGTTGACCAGGAAAAAGTCGAACAAGCCATCAAAAAAACCATGGCAAAGATGGGACAAAAGTCAACTAAGAAAAAATATAAGAAAAAGAAAAAAGAAGATGAACTGACTGATGAAAAACAAGTCATTAAGATCAGTGAATTTGCTACGGTTGAGGATCTCGCTAAACAACTTGATGTTGATCCTTCCGAAGTTATTAAACACTGTATTTCACTGGGCATGTTTGTGACTATCAACCAGCGTCTTGATTTTGATACAATTCAGTTGATTGCTGCGGAATTTGACTACGAAGTTGAAAAACTTCAGCAGTATGGTGAAGAAGTTCTGAAAATAGATGAAAGCCAGGAGGATATGGAAAACGCGGTCAAACGCAGCCCGATAGTCGCGATAATGGGCCATGTTGACCATGGTAAAACAACCTTGCTGGATTATATTCGCAAAACCAATGTTGTCGGTGGTGAGTCCGGTGGTATTACACAGCATATTGGTGCTTACCAGGTACAGTTGGACAATAAAGAAAAAATTACCTTTCTGGATACACCGGGACATGAAGCTTTTACTGCTATGCGTGCCCGCGGTGCCCAGGTTACGGATATTGTAGTCCTGATCGTGGCTGCCGATGACGGTGTCATGCCGCGGACGATCGAAGCGATCAATCACGCAAAATCCGCGGAAGTGCCAATGATCGTTGCTATTAATAAGATCGATAAACCCGGCGCTGATATAGAACGAGTTAAACGAGAATTATCGGAACACGGTGTACTGGTGGAAAGCTGGGGCGGAGAAATTCAGACCGCAGCAGTGTCCGCTAAAACCGGTGAAGGAATTGACCATCTACTGGAATTGCTTCTGCTTGAATCGGAAATACTCGAATTAAAAGCCAATGCTGATACCCAGGCGAAAGGCACTGTCATTGAAGCGCGTGTTGATAGTCGGCATGGCTCCATTGCCACAGTTATATTACAAAAAGGAACATTGAAAGTTGGTGATCCCTTTGTTTGTGGCGCTGCTTTTGGCCGTGTGCGGGTTATGTTCAATGAAATTGGCAAGAAATTGGAAGTCGTAAAACCGGGGCAGCCGGTACGGGTTGTGGGATTCGATATTGTACCGAAACTGGCGGATATTTTTGCCGGTGTTGAAAATGAAAAAGATGCCCGCAAGATCGCTTCTGAACGCCAGAAAATCCTAAGAGAACAACAACACAGACAACAGAAACAAGTGTTCTCACTGGATGCAATTTCCGCGCGTATCGCCGAAGGAAATTTGAAAACACTTAATGTTATTTTGAAAGCCGATGTGGACGGCTCTGTGGAAGCACTCTCTGAAGTGCTCGGAAAACTAGGCAATGAGGAAGTATCTGTTGCCATTAAACATAAAGCAGCCGGCCATATCAGCGAAAACGATGTGCTGCTGGCAAAGGCTTCCGATTCGATTGTTATCGGTTTTAATGTGACTGCTAATCCTAAAGTAAAAGAGTTGGCCAAAAAGGAAAATGTGGAAATTCGCAGATATCGTGTGATTTACGAGTTGCAGGATGATGTGAAAAGCGCTCTGGAAGGCCTCCTGACACCTGATAAGGTGGAAGAAAAAACCGGCCGGGCGGAAGTGCGCATGGTTATTAAAGTGCCTAATATCGGTAATATTGCCGGCTCCTATGTTACAAAAGGAGAATTGTTTAGAAATACCATGGGCCGCTTGATCCGCGACGGGGAAGAGATACACACCGGTGAGATTGTGACCATTAAACGCTTTAAAGATGATGTCAAGAGTGTCAAAGAAGGCTTTGAGTGTGGAATCAACCTGGAAGGCTATAGTGATTATACCGAAGGGGACATTATCGAAGGCTTTGAAATTAAATCTGTGAAGAGGAAGTTGGAATAGTTGATCAATGACGATTGGACTTTTACAAATGGAATTGTTACTCCCGGGTACTAATTCCCTTAAGGATAAACGCTCCCTCCTGAAAAGAATCACAAATCAGGTCAGAAAAAAGTATAATGTGGCTTTTTCAGAACTTTCTGACCAGGATTCTTATGGCAGGGCCCATATAGGTGTGGTTACACTGGCAAATCAATCATCAAGATGCCACAGCATATTGAGCAATACGGAAAATTTCATCAGTCAAAATTTTGATGTTTTACTATCTAACCGAATTATGGAAATGTTTTAATGGCTAATATAAGAATTAAAAAAGTACAGGAAGAAATAAAAAGAACTGTGGGCACGATTTTGAGTAAGGATATATTTGATTCCAATTTGGGGTTTATTACCGTATCCAAAGTCAAGTGTTCCGCTGATCTTAGATATGCAAAAATTTATGTCAGTATTTACGAAGATACACCGGAAAAGAAGGAAAATAAGTTAAGTCTTTTAAAAAGAAAAACCGGCATCGTCCGGGGCTATCTTGGCAATAAGGTGCGATTTCGTCATGTGCCGGAAATCGAGTTTGTTTTAGATGACTCGCTGGATTATGCTGAAAAAATCGATAAATTGATCGATCAGGTACACAAAGAGGAAGAAAATAGGCAGAATAGCTAAAATATTAAACGTTAATAAACCGGTGGGTAAAAGTTCCTACGATATTGTCCGCCGGGTCAAGAAAATTTTGAATTTTAAGAAAGTTGGTCATGGTGGAACACTGGACCCTTTTGCCGATGGTGTATTAATTATCCTGATTGGGCGGGGTGCCACTAAACGAATGAATGAAATATTGCAAAAATCAAAAACCTACCGCGCTGTATTGGTTTTGGGCGAGCAGAGAGATACCGGTGATATTGAAGGGAAAACTGTCAAAGAAGCCGGCATTCCGGAAATCACTGAGGACATGCTGAAAAGGACTGCTGAAAGGTTTATCGGAGAATACGACCAGATGCCCCCGCAGTATTCAGCCAAAAAGGTTAATGGCCGTCCGGCGTATAAATATGCCAGAAAAGGAATTAAAGTTGACCTTCAGCCCAAAAAGGTTCAAATTCATAATCTGGATTTAAAAAAAACAGATGAAAGAAAACTGGAAATTCTGGTGGAATGCTCCAGCGGAACTTATGTTCGTGTGTTAGGGGAAGATATTTCGAAAGCACTGAGAACGGTCGGTTATCTGGAACAACTGACCCGGGAATCTATTGGCGAATATACGCTGGCAAACGCAATTGAGTATGACCACCTCGATTCAGCATTGACAGATGAAAAAAGAATTTTAAAAAGCACTGAAGAAATAAGTGTTAACTGATATGAATGTAATTTTTGGTGTAGAAAATCTGACAAATAATTTTTCCAATGCAGTGATCTGTATCGGAAATTTTGATGGTATACACTATGGACACAGGCAAATAATTACAACCTGTATCCGCGAAGCAAAACAAACAAATACCAAATCATTATTAGTGACTTTTAATAAACATCCGAGAAATGTTTTTGCGGAATTGAAGAATGGTCAGCCCTTACCAATTCTCACCACCAATGAGGAAAAAACCATTCTTTTGGAAGATACCGGAATTGATGGTATTCTCTTTTTGGAAACCGATCCTGACTTTTTATCCGTGGGCCCGGAAGAATTTCTCAAACAGGTAATTGTTGATAAAATCGGTGCTTCCCAGGTGATTATAGGGTATGATTTTCGTTTTGGAAAAGCCCGCCAGGGAAATGTTGAATTAATGCAACAATGCGGAAAAAAATATCAGTTCAATGTTGTACAGGCTGAGGCGGTCAGAGTAAACGGTGAAATCGTCAGTTCTTCCAGGATACGGAATTATTTAAAGCAGGGAAATCTAGCAGCTGCCGAGCAGGCGTTGGGATATCAATATCATTTTTCCGGCCGGGTCATCCATGGCTCGGGAAGAGGCACAATGATGGGGTTTCCAACTGCCAATATTGAAATCGATAATCCCAGGAAACTGGTACCGGCCAGGGGTATTTATCTGACCAGGGTGATTATTGACGGCCGGGATAAATTTGGCCTTTGCAATATTGGTGTTCGCCCGACCTTTGGTGAGAGTGATCTGGTGATTGAAATTTTTATTTATCATGAAAAAAATGTTAATCTCTATAACCTGCCGATTGAGGTTACGCTTTTGCACCGTATGCGCGATGAAATAAAATATGATTCCCGGGACGCATTGATAGAGCAGATGAGAATAGATAAACAGAATGGTTTGGAATTAATTAAACAATATAATTAGACGAATGGAGGACAAACAAAATGTCGATAACAAAAGAAAAGAAGACACAAATCATTGAAGAGTTTGGTGACAATCCAGGAAAAACCGAAACTCAGGTTGCACTTTTAACAGTAAGAATTAAAAATTTAACAGAACATTTTAAAATCAATCCTAAGGACCATGCATCGAAAAGAGGTCTGCTGGTGCTTGTTAACAGACGTAAAAAACTTCTGAAATATTTGAAAAGAAGAAATGAACAAGCATACAAAGACCTGATCGCAAAACTTGGTCTTAGAAAATAATTTTTAAAGGAGATATTTTGATAAAAAAAGAGATAATGTTTGGTGGCCGTCCCTTAAGTATAGAAACAGGGAGAATGGCTAAGCAAGCAAATGGCTCCGTATTCATTCAATATGGAGAAACAGCAGTGCTGGTCACAGCTACAGCTATATTAGATACAGAAGTTGCACAGGATTTTTTCCCGCTGCAATGTGAGTACAAAGAAAAAGCCTATGCATCAGGAAAATTTCCGGGTGGATTCATAAAACGTGAAAGCCGTCCCGGTGAAGACGCAATTTTGACAGCCCGACTAATGGACCGCCCCATAAGACCGATGTTTGAAGAAGGTTTTATGAGCGATACACAGATCATCGCGACATTAATGTCCAGTGACCTGGAAAATCCCGGTGACGTATTAGCGATCCTTGGCTCTTCCTGCGCCTTATTAATTTCTGATATTCCTTTTCATGAAGCCATTGCCGGCGTCAGAGTTGGAAAAATCGGCGAAGATTTTATTATTAATCCGACCTTCGAACAGATAGAAAATTCAGACCTGGAAATCGTTGTGGCCGGTACAGCAGAATCGGTTGTGATGGTAGAAGGCGAACTGAAAGAAATCAGTGAAGAAATTCTTCTGGACGCCATTGAATATGCCCATGAAGAAATCAAAAAACTGATTGATCTTCAGATGGAACTTTTCAATGAAATCAAACCGGTCAAAGTTGAAGTCACAAAATCTGAACATCCGGAAGAACTGGTTAAACTGGTTACAGAAGAAACCGAACCGAAACTGGCGGAATGGCTGGAATTAGGCCGGGTTTCTAAGAAAAGCCGTGAAAATGCTGTAAAAGCTTTTGTGAAAAAACTGGTTAAAGAAACAGAAGAAGAATATCCCGATTCCGCCGGAATTATCTGGGAAACAGTTGATGACCTGCAAAAAGCCGACATGCGCAAATTGATCGCAGAGAAAAAAGAACGTCTTGACGGCCGTTCACTGGACCAAATTCGTCCCATTACCTGCGAAATAGATGTCTTGTCAAGAGCACACGGTTCCGCGCTTTTTACCAGGGGCGAAACCCAGACTCTGGGAACTACGACTTTAGGTACAAAACGAGATGAACAGATTGTGGATAATGTCGGACAGGAAGAATTCAGCAAGAATTTTTACCTCCATTACAATTTTCCTCCCTTTTGTGTGGGGGAAGTCGGCAGACTTTTCGGTCCAAAACGAAGAGAAGTCGGACATGGAAATCTGGCTGAACGGGCTTTAAAACACTTTGTGCCCCAAGAAGATGATTTTCCCTATACAATACGAATTGTATCAGAAGTGCTGGAATCCAATGGTTCCTCTTCTATGGCTTCGGTTTGTTCCGGTTCATTGTCTATGATGGCCGCCGGTGTGCCCATTAAAAAGACTATTGCAGGTATTGCAATGGGTATGATTAAAACTGACGACGGCGCCTATGTGCTTTCTGATATTCAGGGTGCGGAAGACCATTTTGGCGATATGGATTTCAAGGTAACCGGTTCCAGAGACGGGCTTACGGCTATTCAGATGGATCTGAAAGTAAAAGGAATTTCCACCGATATTATGCGGACCGCTTTGGAACAGGCGCGCAAAGGTCGTATCTATATTATTGATATTATGGAAAAAGCCATTGGTGAATCCCGTTCTGATATTTCTAAACATGCACCGAAAATTGTCAGTCTCATGATCGATCCGGAAAAAATCGGTAAGATTATTGGCCCGGGTGGCAAAAATATTAAGGCCCTCCAGGAAAAAACAGAGACTGTCGTGGAAATCGAAGACGATGGCCGCGTAACTATCTCAGCTCCCAATACCAATTCTGCGGAAGAGGCCAAGGAGATCATTAAAAAGACTCTTGAAGAACCGGAAAAAGGAAAAATCTACGAAAACTGTACGATAACCAGACTGGAATCCTACGGCGCTTTTGTAGAATTTTTACCGGGAACAGAAGGCTTATTGCATATTTCTGAGTTGGAATGGACACGCACCAAAGATATTCATGAAAAATTGAGTGTTGGTGATACTATCACTGTTAAACTACAGGATATCACTGCACCGGGAAAATTCGAATTAAGCCGTAAAGCGCTGCTTCCGAAACCTGAGGGTTATGAAGAACCTAAAAGGAGTTCAGATCGCAGAGATAATCGAAGTAACCGTGGCAGAGACAGCCGGGGCAGAAACAACAGAGACAGAAACAGAAGATAACAGGCATTCTGTATGAATAAAGAAAATTTTCAGAAGACAGTATTGGATAATGGTGTCACAGTTATTTCTGAAAATATAAATACAGTACATTCGGTTTCATTAGGATTCTGGCTGATGGTCGGGTCTATTAATGAAACCGACCAGTTTAATGGTATGGCCCATATGCTTGAACATATGGTATTTAAGAGAACTGCAAAGAGGACCAGTTTCGATATCGCCAATGATATCGAATCCCTCGGCGGAGTTCTCAATGCTTTTACCAGCAAAAGTACCACCTGCTATTATGTTCGCCTGATGAATGAATATTTGGAGCAGGGGGTTGATGTTCTTTCTGATATTACCATCAACTGGAAATTTGATGATAGTGATTTTGAGCGGGAAAAAACAGTTATTTTGGAAGAGATCAAAGGTGTGGAGGACAATCCGTCGGATATCATCTTTGACCTGCATCATAGCCAGTTATTTCCTGACCACCCTTTGGGACGGCCGATCCAGGGAACGCTGGATTGTGTTAAGAATTTCACCAATCAGCAAATCCTTGATTTTTATAAGACCAATTATACCACCGATAACTTATTGGTGACTGCAGCCGGAAATGTTGATCACAATGAATTAGTGAGATTAGTATCACGCTATACCGCCAATATGCCCGGGCGGCAGGAAAAAGAGGAAATGCCGGAAATACAACCAATTCAACAGCACCAAACCGAGTATCAACGTGATATTCAGCAAACCCATCTGTTGCTGGGCCGGCGCATTTTCCCAAAAACCGATCCCAGGCGACATCACATATCATTGTTAAATATTATTCTGAGTGCTGGTCTGTCATCCCGGTTTTTTAATAATATCCGGGAAAAATATGGATTTATTTATTCCATTTACAGCATGACTGAATTTTACCTCAATCAAGGTGATTTCAGTATTTATGTGGCAACCGATGTTAATAAAATTGATTTTACCAGGGAATTGATATTTAAAGAACTCAAGGATATTGCAGACAAAGGTGTTACGGAGAAAGAACTTACCAAAGCAAAACAACAATTCAAGGGCTCGGCAATGTTGCACCTGGAAAGTATGCAATCCAGGATGAGCAGAATTGCCAAAATGGCGATCTTTGAAAAGGAATTACAGACGATTGACCAGTTACTGGACATTATCAATAAAATTACGACCAATGAGATCAGAGAACTGGCCAAATATCTGTATGATAAAGAGGCCTATGTTGAGACCAGGATTGTTCCGATAAAAAAAGATTAATTTTTGAGGAGGAAAGCACTGATGAAAAAAATTATTCCTGCACTAAGAACCGAAAATGTCACTTACGCGATACGTGATATTGTCGTAAGGGCGAAAGAACTAGAGGCAAAAGGTAAAGAAATACTATACCTGAATATCGGTGATCCGCCGGTATATGACTTTGAAACACCGAAAAGTTTGCGGAAAATTGTCGCCGATAAAATTATGCAGTCTGACAAAGATGGTGATCTGAATGTTTCCACTTACTGTGATTCAATGGGCATTATTCCGGCCCGGGAAGCCATTGTCACCGATGCCATTAAAAATAAAAATATTCCCGATGTAACCATAAATGATGTGGTGGTTACCAGCGGCGCTTCGGAAGCCATTACCCTTTGCATTTCCGCACTGGTGAATCCCGGTGAAAATATCATGACGCCTTCACCCGGTTACCCGCTTTACAGTGGTCAGATTCCGGTCTATCACGGTGAAGTGAATCCTTATAATCTCAATGAAGAAAATGGCTGGCAAATCGATTTTGAGGAATTGGAAAAATGCGTCAATGAAAAAACCAAAGCCATTGTCGTGATCAATCCCAATAATCCCACCGGCGCTAATTACAATGAAGAAAGTATTCGCAATATTCTGAAATTCGCGAAAAAACATAACTTGGTTGTATTGGCTGATGAAATTTATGACAAGTTATTGATGGACGGTAATAAGCATATCGCCATTGCTTCCTTGTCCGAAGAAGTACCGGTTATCACTTTTGGCGGACTGAGCAAAAATTATATCATGCCGGGATGGCGGGTTGGCTGGGCAATTTTTCACGATCCTGCCAAGGTGATGGAGGATTACCGTAATGCGATCAATAAATTATTGCGGGCCCGGTTATGTTCGCCCCATCCGCAACAGCATATGATCGCGCCGGCTTTGAATGACACCAAAGAACATTTTAGTGAAGTCCTGGAAAAGATCGAAAGGCGTCGTGATATTACTTACGAAATGTTAAATGAGATTCCGGGGATCAGCTGTGTCAAACCCGGTGGCGCTTTTTATGCCTTTCCGCAAGTCCAGTTACCTGAAGGGGTAACAGATAAGGAATATGTACTCGAATTGCTGGAAGAAACCGGCGTGCTGGTTGTATTCGGCAGTGGTTTTGGACAAAAGGAAGGAACGCATCATTTTCGAATCGTATTCCTGCCTGACGATGAAACATTGAAAAAAGCTTATAAAGCAATAAAGGAATTTACTGCTAACTTTTATAAAAAATATAATTTTACACCTAAATAGAATATGACCGGGAAAACAGTAATTACACCCAACAAAGTTCTGGCCTACCATAAAATCGACCGGAAAAGTGAAATTGGGATTACTGTTGTCAACCCGGACAAATTTCGCAGACAGGTTAAATCATTGGTTCGGCGGGGTTACAATTTGGTAACCCTGACCGAACTTTTTTTTAGTACGGATACGAAAGATATCGCCATTACATTTGATGACGGCTACCAGAATCTTCATCAGTATGCCTTGCCGGTTTTAGAGGAATTTGAAGCCAGGGCAACGGTTTTTATCATTTGCTCAGCTATCGGAAAATACAATAGTTGGGACGCCAATCTTGGCGGGATTAAATTCAAGCATTTGGATAAAACTGAAATCAGGCAATTAATTGGTAAGGGCTGGGAAATCGGCTCTCATGGATTCGCTCATACAGCCCTGCATGATAAAAAGCAAGATCTATTGGATCATGAAATTGGTAACTCACGCCAATACCTTCAGCAGGAATTTGATACTGAAATTAATTTTTTTTCCGCACCTTTTGGACGGGTAAACAAAAAAGTGTTGGATACATGTAAAAAATATGGATATAAAGGGTGTTGCGGATTTTATCCCATGCACTTGTTTAAACAGGCAAAACCGGATATGATGATACCCAGGATCGGTGTTTATGCCGGGGAGACGGAAGTATCGGTATTACGAAAAATTTCCGGGGACTACCGCCTGTTAAAGCAAGCTGCCCGAAAACAAAATTTTATTAATTTTTGGAATAATGGAACAATTATTTGGCAGAGAATTAAAGATTTTCTTGCATTAGATTAAGAGTCTTTTTATAATTCAATGGTAAATAAAGTTAAAACTGGACTTATATGGCAATTAAAAAGTTATATTACTCAATCGGAGAAGTAGCGGAAATGGTGGGGTTAAAACCCCATGTATTAAGATATTGGGAATCTGAATTTTCTATTCTGTCGCCTTCCAAGAACCGGGCCGGTAACCGAATTTATAAGGACAAAGACATTTTGTTGGTTCGGTTTATCAAGGATTTGCTGTATAATAAAAAATTTACCATAGAAGGCGCGAAACAGAAACTGTCCAATATCAAGAAAAGAGAACTGGATGATTTTGAAAAAAATCAAGCCCTGGGCAATAAAAAATCCCGAAAAGAGATAGACCGTTACAAAGATGCCATTACCAGGATAAAGCATGGCCTGAAAGATATGCTGGAATTATTAGATAATTGGGAAGAATAAAACTGCAATAATTGATACTCATCATAAAATTTCATAAAAGTTTTTGATTAAAGATAATATTTTTGTATTATTAAATACAAAAATTGTTACAAGAATAATCAAAATCAAAATATTAACCCCAAAATTCATACTTGCTAAAAATTAGCCTTAAGAATAAATTTTATCAAAATTTAAGAGGAATAAATAATATATGAATTTAATAGAATCATTAGTGTTAGGTATAGTACAGGGACTGACAGAATTTTTACCGGTGAGCAGTTCCGGACACCTTGTAATAGTGCAGCGGTTTTTTAATATTGTTTCCGAAAATCTGGCTTTTGAAGTGGTTGTCCATCTTGGAACACTTTTAAGTGTATTGGTGGTATTTTATGATGACATCATCAAGATGATCAGAAGTTTTTTCGGTGGAATCATTGGCAAAAAAGTGAAAATTTGCTATCAGGAGGATTACCATTTTAAGTTAGCCATTTTAGTCATTGTAGGTACAGTTCCGGCCGTTATTGCCGGCTTATTTTTTAATGATTTTTTCAAAAGTATTTTTCATAATGCTAAACTGGTTGGAGTGACACTTTTGATAACTGCCGTAATTTTGTTCCTTACCCGGTTTGTAACTAACAGGGGTAAAAAATTGACATTCTGGAAATCAGTACTCATCGGGATTGGCCAGGCAATGGCGATTTTTCCGGGGATATCACGGTCAGGAACAACAATTAGTACTTCTTTGTACTTAGGGCTAAATCGTGAAGAAGCCGCGAGATTTTCCTTTTTGCTGTCGATTCCTGCAATTGCCGGTGCTGCTGTACTGGAATTAAGCGATCTTTTCAAAACAGGGCTGGAAATTAATCAGGTTTGGGTATTAATAATTGGATTTATTGCTTCTTTTATTGTAGGATATATTGCTATCCGATTTTTGTTACGACTGATTAAAACCGGAAAATTCAGTTGGTTTGCTCCCTATTGTGCTGCCCTTGGTATTTTTGTCCTTTTATTTTTATAAACAACAGAGACGAATATGAATGACTATTTTAAAACCTTGAATAAAATTAATAAACGAAAGATCGACAAAATCTATTTTTTGCAGGGAAATGATATTTTCATGAAACAGGAGTTTGTCAGGACTCTGTTTAATCAGCTCAAGGATGCCGAGCGCAAAATTTTTCATGGCAGCCATGGGGATACCGAAGATGAGGATTTTTTGGATAACTTGATGAGTTTCGGTCTCTTTAGCACAAAGAAAATTATTGTTTACTATGGTATTGAGAAGTTTTCTGCAAAATACCGAAAAAAATTGCTTCGGTACACAGAAAATCCTGATAAAAATACAACCTTAGTGCTGATTGCTGAAAAAACCACTTCAAAATTTGTGAAATCATTGATCAGTGCCGCCACGCCAGTGAAAGTCTGGACCCCCTTTCCAAATCAATATGTCGGTTTTGTTGCCGATCAAATTAATCGTATGGGCATTGAAATTACCGGTGAAGCTGTGAATTTACTGACCTCTATAACCAATGATTCATTGCATCACACTTTTGCGGAGTTTGAAAAAGTGCTGATCAATACAGGAGCAGACAGGAAAATAACCGCGACAGAGGTAAAAAAAGTGGTGGGTGGAGAAAAAAAATATAATATCTATGATTTATTAGACGCTATGGGAAATAAGAACTTCTATAAGTCCATAGAGATTTCTGAGGCCCTGGCGCAAATGGGAACGGGAACTCCATTCATTATCATTTCAATGTATAATTTTTTCAATGATATGTATGTCTGTATGGTAGAGGATGCGAACAAAATGTTTAGTTATAACTGGAAAAGGAAGCAGCAAATTTCACGATCAGTTCCAAATTATCGGGAAGCGAATTTTGGGAAGATATTTCATCATCTGGCAGACACCGATTTAAAAAGCAAATCAACCGGACTATCAAATCAGGATTTGGTAGTTCCATTAATTTATGAGATATTTAACGCATGATTATGGAAAAAGAAATCAAAAAAAAGCAATTGACGGATGAAGAATTAATAAAAAGATTTCAAAAAGGTGATGTCTGGGCCTTTGAAGAAATTGTACGGCGTTATCGTGATCGTTTAACAAATTTTGTATATCGATACGTTAATGATCGCCGCGAAGCTGAGGACCTGGTACAGGATACTTTTTTGAAATTGTATCAAAATAAGCATGCCTACAAAGAAATCGCAAAATTTTCTACCTGGATATACACCATTGCCGCTAATCTTGCCAAAACCCTTTTGCGTAAACGAAAAACGCGCAAATTGATGTTTTTTTCCCACCTGGGGCCGGAAGATAAAGATCTTGATCTGCCCTCTAAAGATCGAACTACCCAGGAAATCCTGGAGAGTGAACACGGAGAAAAAATTATTCAGCAGGC
The DNA here is from genome assembly GCA_964498725.1 of uncultured bacterium. Classification (GTDB taxonomy): domain Bacteria; phylum Fidelibacterota; class UBA2242; order UBA2242; family JAFGTP01; genus JAFGTP01. The sequence continues at coordinate 20,385 of CAZCHS010000034.1, forward strand.
AATTTCAAAACTTCCGGAACATTTTCGAATTGCAATCATTTTAAGAGATGTTCAGGAACTTTCTTATGAAGAAATCAGTAATATTATTGGAAAACCAATCGGAACAGTAAAATCTAGGATAAATCGTGCTAGATTGAGATTGCAAAAGGAACTTGAAAATATGTAAATATTGGAGGTGTTGAGGTTAATGAAAAATTGTTACAAGTTTAAGTCTCTTATATCAAATTACATCGACAAACAAATCTCTTTCAGAGATCGCAGGTTTTTTGAATCCCATCGCGAAAACTGTGAAGACTGTAATACACTTTTCGCTTCGGTATTCAAAACTAAAGAAAGAATGCATCATTTACCGCAAATACCAGTTAGCGATGAATTCATGAGTTCTTTACGAAAAAGAATTTTAAATGACAGAAATTCCCGTATTTTAGCTTCCCAAAACAAAAAAATCTCCTTGAACCGGATACCATCTTTTGCCTATGCATTTTCATCGATCTTAGTACTGGTAATCGTGGGATTTTTAATGATGAAAACATCGGGAAGCGTTGCGCCACAGACGCCCAAGCTGCCGGTAACGGCGCAAAAACAAATTGATGAGGCGCGTAAATTTCAGCAGCAATTTGATGCGACACCTGCTTACCTGCAGCCGGATCAGCTGGCTAATACACAGGTTGACAGCGGACTGGGCGATGAAGATGATCCGGCCCGCAATTTCGAAAATAATTTGAATAAAGTGGATTATCAGAAAAAATAATTGCTACATTTTCAATATTTAATATTGAATTTACCTTCGATTTGTAGTATCTTTCCCTGCTGTATTAAAAGTAAGGTAGCATGGAAAATAGTAAAAATTTTTTAATCGGATACATTATTGTCTTTCTTGTTTTAGTCGGGGTTTTTATCTATCCCGGTTTTAACTATTTTCAGAGGGCCGGAATGCTTTTTCGTATCACCGGTTTTCTGGGGTTATTGGCCTATGTTACCTATATTAATCTTGAATTGTACAATAAAATCAGCAGAAAAGATAAAAATCAATCGGAAAGTTTGGATACCGACGAGGAAGAAAGGCGCTTTACTGATTTTTTTCTGAATATCGCGGATCCCAATGAGAAGTATCATCAACTGACAAATAAACTGATCAAAACGGTCAAACATTCTTTGGTGGCTGACACCTCATTTTTTTACCTTTATAATCCTCAGGAAAATTATTATCGCTTGCAGCATTTTGAATCGGATATTGTAGATGAATTGAACGAAACCATTGAAGGCAATGACTTCTATAATGACTTGCGTGACTCGGCAATTCCCAGGAATTATTCTTCCCATGATTTGGCACAGTCTGCGTTGTTTCATTATCCCCAGCCTGCGACAATAAAATCCATGATGATCGTTCCGCTTTTATTTGGCGGCTTTATCGGTTTTGTTGGAGTTGACAGCCGGGAAAAGGACGCCTGGGGAAATCATGATCTTGAATTACTGACGGAATACACCAATATCATCACACAGTTTATTTCGCAGCTGGATAATATGGAGAATCTAAATCGTAAAATTGATTTTCTGCAGGAGTTGGAGGAACTCAATCTTTCAATCCAAAGCGAACAAGACTTAAACTCTGTGTATCGCGAATTCACTAATCTAATTGAAAAATATCTGACCTATGATAAACTGTCGATAATTTCCTACTCTGTGAATGGAGAAAATTTGGGAAATGTTGATTTTATAGATGGTGTGGAAACGGATTATACAGTGGGTTTTCAGTTTGATATTCGCAATACGCTTTGTGAACGGGTCATGAATAGCGATAAGTTTTTTATCAAAAATTATGATGATAGCGAAATCGCTTACCGGTTTAAACCCAATGATTTCCAGATGCTTCCTTTTAAATCGGCCATTGGAATCCCCATGACTGTTAATAAGGATGTCAAAACCTGCCTGATACTGGAGAGTTTTATTGATAATAATTTTTCTGAATCCGATTATCTTTTACTGAAAAATATATGCAGTAACCTGGAAAACACCTGTCGTAAAAATTTTGAATATAAGACGGTTAAAGATCTCTCAATGGTTGACAGCCTGACCAAATTATTCAATCATAAAGCCCTGAAAGATCAATTAAAATATGAAATTGAAAGATGCAAACGGTATGACACACGGCTGACTTATCTGATGATTGATATTGATAAATTTAAAAGTGTCAATGATGAACACGGTCATTTATTTGGTGACTATGTTCTCAAAAAAATAGCTCAAATCATTACTGCCAGTGTTCGCAAAATTGATATTGTGGGACGCTACGGCGGTGAAGAATTCGGTGTGATTTTGGTGAATACCGACAATGCTACCAGTATTAATACAGCAGAAAGAATTCGTAGCAATATTAAGAATTTTATTTTCGAGTATAATGGCAAAAGAGAAAATATCACGATCAGTATCGGCCTGGCGGAATTTCCAAAGCACGGCGACGATTTTCACAACATTATCGCCAATGCTGACCAGGCCATGTATAAAGTCAAAGAATTAGATGGAAACAAAGTAAAAATGTATAAAGCATAAAGGAGAAAAAATGGCAAAACGAGTAACCAAAGGATTTGCGTCCAAAACAGAAAAAGCTTTGCAGGACAAAAATAAAGTCTGCCCAACATGTGGTGGCGATATTATCAGAGTAAAGCATGTAGAAACGATCTCCGGTTCAAACAGAATCAGTTTTAATGAAAAAATGGTAAAAGTTTGTAAATGTAACCAGAGTGAAATTTATAAATAAATCTGTTTTGGTTTAATTATAAGAGTTAGGGAACATTTGTGCCCTAACTCTTATTTTATAATTGACCTGCTAATTATTATTGAGAATAAAATGAAAAAAACAACTCCCTTATCCTTATTGCTTTATTTACTTTTTACGGTTCTGCTTTTCAATTGCGCCGGAAAACGACCGCCGGTTAAACAACCGGAAGAAGAACAAAAAATTTATGATTCTGAAGCCATCAGACATTTTATGAATGGTGAAATTTACTCCCTGCACGGCAATTATGCGATGGCAGTGCTGGAGTATCAGGACGCAGCAAAAATCGACTCTTCATCTTCCACTATTTATAAATCAATTGGTGATGCTTATATAAACCTGGGCAAATATGAAAATGCTAAAAAAGCATTACTGAAAGCCGTGCAATTGGACAGCCTGAACTATGAAGCCAGAAAACAATTAACTGATATCATATTTTTTGAAGGTGATTACAAAGATGCTGAAAAACGGTATAAACGGTTGTCGGATAAATTACCGGAAAATCTGGATATTGATTACAAGTTGGCGGAGATATATTTGAGAACAGAGCGCATTCAGGAAGCATTACAAAAATATGAAAACATTTTTCGTAAAGACCGGTCCCAAATCGCGGCGCTGGAACGGGCTGCGGAAATACTTTTCCTGTCGAAAAATTTTAATAAAGCAGCGCAATATTATAACTTTTTAGCGCAACTGGACCCTGAAAATACGGAATATTTGAAGACCAGCGCGGACCTGGCAATACTGAACCAGGACATTGACAAGGCGATAGAAATCTATCAAAAACTGATCAAACTATTGCCCGATGATGAAAAAATCCAAAATAATTTTGGCGAGATACTCTCCCAGGTAAAGGAAGATAAATACAATCCGTTGAATTACCTGAAAACAATGGTTAATAAACATCCTGAGAATATCGAAAATTATAAAAACCTGGCATATTATTATGCGAATAATAATGAGATCAACAGCGGACTGGAAGTATTGCTTGAAGCCCAGGAAAAATTTCCTGAAAACGCTGATCTTCTGTTCATTATTGGCTCGTTATACCATGAAAAAGGGAACCCGGAAAAAGCCCTTGAATATTTGGATCGGGCGCTTAGTTTTACCGAAGATACCCTGCAGATTTACCATCTAAAAGCAACGATATTGGAAGAAGCCGGAAAATATACACAATCAGATTCCCTCTACAATTACATGATCGATAAAAATCCCGATGATCCCATTGCCTTAAATAATTACGCCTACAGTCTCGCTGTCAGGGGAGAAAAACTTGAAATGGCCAAAGATCTGGTAAATAAGGCGCTGAAAATAGTACCTGAAAATCCATCATATCTTGATACAAAAGGCTGGGTGCTTTATAAACAAAATAAATACCTGGAAGCGGAAAAATATTTGCAAAAAGCACTGAAAGCTATTGGTGAGAATGCTGAAATCCTGGAACATCTCGGGGATGTGAAGATGAAAATGGGCAAACCGAAAGAAGCGAAAAAACACTATCAGAAGGCCCTAGAACTTGATCCGGATAATGAAATACTTAAAGAAAAAGTTAATCAGTAAAGATGTAAAATTACTTATAGGTTTCCTTTCACTGCTGCTGTTATCAAACTGCGCACGATTTATCAAACCGGATTTGGAAAATATTCCCGACTTAAGACAAAATTGTCAGTCCTTTAATCAAACCAGGAAAATTGAAGCCAAGGGCAATATTATAATTGATACGCCTTTTAATGACGGGAAAATCAATGCTGTATTCAATTTAAAAGTACCCGATTCCCTGGATATTCAGTTTCGGGATGTTATTGGCCGGAAACAGGCTTTTATGAAATTTTATAATGATGATTTTGATCTTTGGATGCAGCGTGAAAACAGGCACCTGGGCCGACATGAAATTCCGCCGGAATTTTCGCTTTTCGTATTTAATGAACTCAGTTTGATTGAAATTAGGAAAATATTTTTTGCCCAACCCCTCTTTAATACTAAAAATATTAACTATAAAAAACTGGATTATATTCAAACTAAAACAACCGCCGGACAAAATGTGACAACCTTTTTTAATGATCTGGGATTGATTCGACGGGTGGAAATATACGAAGGCAGCCGAGAACTTTCATCTATTTTTGTTTATTCCGATTATGATCTCTATGGTCAGTTGGTTTTACCCGGTGTTATCCAAATTATAGACTTGAATAAGGCCATTGAAGTGGAAATAAATTTATACCATTTTTCCGTGGAATCTATTAACTTGTCCGGGATAAAAAAGAGAGGATATATTGCAAAAAGATAATATTGAAAAAGTCTCAATTGTCATACCGGTTTATAATGAAGTCGAATCACTGGAAGAATTATATCGCAAAATTTGTGATGCTTTGGACAAAAGCGATTATGATTATAATCTCATATTTGTTGATGATGGTTCCAGGGATGGTTCTCTGGAAATTGAAGAAAAATTGGCTCGTGACAATGAGAAAGTAATTTTAGAGAGTTTTATCGGAAACCAGGGGAAAGCAGCTGCCTTGAATCGCGGTTTTCAGATTGCTGACGGTGATTATGTGGCAACAATCGATGCTGACCTGCAGGACGATCCTTATGCGATTCCGGATATGATCAAACAAATAAAAGAGACAGGTGTTGATTTGGTTTCCGGTTGGAAGCACAATCGGAAAGACCGGTTTATTAAAAAGCATACATCAAAAGTATATAATTTTTTTACCCGTGTTTTAACCGGTATAAAGTTGCACGACTGTAACAATGGCCTGAAGGTTTATAAATCCAAAGTAGTGAAAAATGTTTCGATTTACGGTGAAATGCACCGCTACATTCCGGTGCTGGCGCAGCAGCAGGGCTTTACCAGTGGTGAAATGAAAGTGCGCCATTTTGAGCGCAAATACGGCGAAACGAAATATGGCATCAGCCGGTTCTGGCGTGGTTTTTTTGACCTGATCACAGTAAAGTTTGTGACCCAGTATTTTAAGAAACCCATGCACTTTTTTGGCGCCTGGGGAACACTCTTTATGTTCTTCGGTTTTGTGGCGGAACTTTATGTGCTGGTTCTTAAATATGGGTTTGGGCATAATTTTCAGCAACATGTGGCGATGATGTTATTAGGTGCTTTGATGATTATTTTAGGGATTCAGTTCTTTTCGATTGGGTTGATTTGTGAGTTGATAACATATTTTAATAAGAAAAAATAAAGCGGGGATTTTGATGTCTGATTATTTATTTTCGATAATTGTACCGTCCTATAACAGATCCGGTGAACTGGTTGAACTGATCGAATCTTTTGCCCGGCAAAATATTGATAAAAACAAATTTGAAGTCCTGATCGTAGATGACGGGTCTACTGATGACACGGAAAAAATAATCAATAATTTTATTAGCAAAATGGATTTTCAAATCCGATTTTTTAAGCGCAACCATGAAGGCCCGGGGCCGGCCAGGAATTATGGTATGTCCAAAGCTAAAGGTGACTTTTTTCTATTCATTGATTCCGATTGTATCGCCGATGAAAACTGGTTGAGAGAACTTGAAAAAGCCATCGAAAAGGAAAACCCCGACGCGTTTGGCGGGCCGGATGGCGTATTACCGAATTTTTCTCCACTACAGAAAGCTATTGATTATTCCATGACATCTTTTCTGACTACCGGTGGTATGCGTGGTCATTCCAAAAAGAAACTGGCAAAATATTATCCCCGCAGTTTCAATATGGGAATTCATCGGAAAATATATGAAGAACTAGGTGGAATGGGGACATTGCGGCATGGGCAGGATCTGGAATTCAGTCGTAGAATTGTTGCCAGTGGTTCGAAAGTCATTCCTGTTCCTAATGCCAAAGTCTATCACAAGCGACGGACCAGCCTGAAGAAATTTTTCCGGCAGATGTTCAACTGGGGCGTAGCAAGGATTAATCTGACTATGCTGGATCAGGGTATTTTAGAAGCCTTGCATTTTATCCCGGCTGTTGGCGCGATTGGTTACACCTTGTTGACCATATTAGCAATTTTATTTCCATTGATGTTTAAATTATGGCTGTTGGGTACTGGCTTAGCATTACTAATATTTTTGTTTATTATCTTTGATTCTTTTAAAAAATATAAAGATTTAAAAGCATCCCTGCTTTCACCGATCGTTGCGGTTTACCAGGTTTTTGCCTATGGATATGGATTTACGATTAACTTTATTCGCAGGAAGATTTTTGGAAAAGGTGAATACGTTGGGTTTGTAAAGAAATATTATAAATGATTAGAATTGAATTTGTATAATTATTGTTTGTAATCCATTTAGAAATTTTGTTACTTTAACCTGAATTATTCATGAATTTTCAATTTTTTAAAGGAAAGCGAACAAAATT
>CAZCHS010000035.1:0-27162 GCA_964498725.1 uncultured bacterium
TGTTTTCAGATGATTCAGTGCTTTTATTTTCATTGTTACTATTTTCATTATTTTTCCATTATTCCGGACATAATATTCCCGCATCAAAATCATCGGGAAATAAAAGATTGACGGTCAGGGCTTAACAATTTAGTGATCTGAGGCATTAATTCAACTAATGGTAGCGCGGTAGATGTAGCGGTGCGGGTATTTTAGGGAACTCTTGCCATTGCCGACAGCCTGAACGTCAACCACCCAGTTTTTTGCCAGACCGCTAATGTGGAATTTTGAAGTCTTTCTCTTTTACCTGAATTATTCATGAATTTTCAAATTATTCAAGCAAAACAAATAAAATTAACAGTTTACCAAAGACATATTAAAAAACTAATTTGGAAAATTCATAGAATGATATTCAGGTTAATCCCGATAGTTTCCACTGGAACATCCGGCCTCTGGCGGAAGGAAACGTATCGGCACGAAGCGGGCATTGTTCATATTTTTATGAATAATGCAGGTTACAGAATTTTTGAGAGTTTTCAGATTGTTTTTCGTTATAATATCGGCAATTTAACAAACCTATTGATACTATTTCAGTAACAGGCATTTACCTATGAGGACGGTACCGTCCACCTCAAGTCTGTAGAAATAAATTCCTGATGAGTAATGCCCGGCCTGCCATTGCAACCGGTGATACCCTGCATTTTGTGTTCTATTAACAAGGGTTTCGATTTTTTTGCCGTTGGTATCAAAGATTTCCAGAGTTACCGGTTCTCTACTTGTCAGGTGATAGGCGATTGTTGTCAGCGGATTAAAGGGATTGGGATAATTGTCATAGAGCCGGAATCTCTTTGGCGTCTCTTCTTCTTCATCTAGTCCGATTGATTGGGTAAAAATTGCCCGCACAGTATCATTATCAGTAAAGGAGAGATTGATGGAATCCGCGTGACTGCCGGAAATCCCTTCCCAGTGGGAAAATTCATAGCCCGACCTGGGAATTGCCGCAAAAGCTGTAGGAATATTCTTGAACAGCCGGATGGATGTGAGCGGCCGGATCATCTCAATATTTTCCGCGGCAATGGTTCCCTTTTCCAGGTCTGTTTCAATTACGATCCTTGCGCTGGACATATCAAATTTTTTATTCAGGTGTAAGCGTGCCTGTCCCGGCCTCAGGAGGGCAAATTCCCGTATGATATCCATATGTTCTTCCCAGTTGTGACCAAGGTTGGTTGATTGCGGCCACTTTTGTAAATGCCGCGGCAATTCACCGGCAATTAACCCGGCCAGGCTGTCGGCAATGTTCAATACCCGCTCGGGTTCAAAGGTGGTCATAATATGGATCGCGTAGCGCTGCGCGAATTGACGACGAAATTCATCATTCTCTAATAAGCTGCGAAAGAGAAGTGTTGACCAGGCGGGATTGGCATAATAAGTTTTTGATTCCGCTGTGGCATTGGCCAGGGAATTGGAGTCGTATTGTCCGCGGGGATGGGCGCCAAAGCCCAGATCCAGGTCAAAAAAGATCCAGCGCCATTTACTGCCCTCTTTTTGCTGACGCCAGTATTTTATATTGCCGCCCGGCCAGTCAATATTGGCAAAATATATTTCCGCAATTTGATAATTGATATATTCATCTATATCCATTTGCGTTTTAATGTAATTGTAATTATTGTCCAGCGCCATATCATGAGACTTGATGAAATCCATCATATTGCGGTAATGTGTATCAGTCCCTTCCTTGATATTCATATTTCCTGACAAAATATCGATAGCATCTTCATCCTCAATGTTATGGTTGCCGGCGATATAATGTTCATTATGTTTTTCACGGAGACCATGGATGCCCCAGTACCGGCCATTTATGTACAGAATGACAGGACGGTACGCCTGCCGGTCAATATCCATGCGGTCACTGACAATTGTTTGCATCATGCCGTCCCGCAATAATGCCCGCCACCAATCCTGCCCGCCGTTTCTGATATTAATATTATTATATTCTTCCATGGGTTTGTCAGGGAAAATGGCATAGTCGATCTTTTTGGCGCCATATTCATCCCGGGTATAAACCGCCAGGGTTTTCTGAGGATAAAGACGGGTACAGGCGCCGCCGATTTTTATACTGCAATCGATATTAAAAGCCGGTTCTTTATCGGATTCAAAAAATTCAATCGTTGCCGGCCGTTCCCAGTCCTGATTCCAGTTTTTCGGTGTGTCGCTGCAATACCCGGTAATTCCGTTGGTTCCTTCCACATAGATGCCGGTTTCGTCATCCCATAAATTGGCGGGCTCAGTTGAAAGGGATATTACCGGCAAAGTGCTGTGTTCATCGATGAAATAAGTGTGGGTTACCCGTTTGCTGGAGATGGCATTGGGATCGATTGTTTTGGCTTTTAGTACAGTTGTTTCCATCAGGGAAACCGGGTCTCTGTATAAAGCGGATGAATCGGTGGGTTCGCTCCCGTCCAGTGTGTAATATATATCAGCACCGTCTGTTTCCGTTGACAATTCAATAGTAATGGGGCCTGTATAAAATCCCGGAGCATAATTGAATTCCGGTTTTTTTGCCAGTTCCCGGACGCCTTCGCCAATATTGGGTTCACCCGGCGTGGGAGATTCAAAGAGGTACCAGGAATTACTGCCATCAGGCTGCCTTCCCCAGCTGATATCCTCGGGAATTTTCTTTTCGCCCACCTGATCAATTAAATTACCTTTGGCGTCCGACAATAAAAGTTCTTCACCATCACTTTTGATCTTAAAATTGGTGTGTAAATGTTGTGGCGCAAAATCCAGAATATCGCTCAATCCCCCGGCATTTTCAGGCACGTCAACCATACCCAGGGTTAAAAAAGGGATCAGGGTTAAATCCGAGGAGGTCTCTGTGTGATTATGTACCTGGATGGCGAGAATATTTTCCCCTTGCAATAAATGATCTTCCACCTGATCGATAAAATAATGGTCAGGGTCACCGCCGTTAATTATCTGTGCTTCATGTTGCCCCTTTGCCGGTTCGTCCCAGGAAACCGGTGTTCCGGCAACGCCGATATTGGCGCGGGCAATCTCAGCGCCATTCAGATAAGCGACAAACCCGTCGTCATAGTCAACGCTTAGTATGATTTGGGAAATGTTCGACAGATCATGGATTGTGACTGTTTTGCGAGCGAATAATGATAAAGTCGGGTCAACAATCGTGCTGTCGTCACCATCTCCATACCCAAATCCGCTTTTGCCCTGCATCCACAGGGAATCGTCAAAATTGGTGGTGTACCAATTGGCGGGAATTGCATCACTGCCATATTGATATTTCCAGTCATCCCCCTGATCAATAACCGTTTCCCAGTGCCGGGCAATTTTTTTCCGGTCTTTATCAGAAGCAAAAACCAGCAGATATTCTTCAGGCTCCATGGTAATATTGGGAAATAGCCACCGGAAGGGATCATCAGCTTTGTCAGAGAGCCCAAAATCCTTGATATTAATGCTGACACTGTCGCCATTGTATAATTCCACCCAATCGGGAAAGTCACCCTCCCAATCCTGAAGGGTTTGGCTATTGGCCGCCATGATCTCATTGATACAGAGGGATTTGCTGTATATATGCGCGGGTGCAGTCAGCATTACCGCGCAAAATAAAAATACAAGGAAGCCGGAGAATCGCTTAACCATGATCGATACCTGTCAATCCCCTTATTTTAAAAAAAGCATTTTTTCCTGGTCAGTGAAGCCATTACCTTCCAGCCTGACAATATACAAACCCGAGGCTAAATTTTCCTGGCTCTGGTTAACAGCATTCCAGGTAAATTGATATTGCCCGGGCGTATTGTGGACCTTGTCCTTTTTCATAATTTCTTTGCCAAGAATATCATAGACATGAATGGAGACTTTTTGCGCGCTTTTTAGTGTATAACGAATGGTTGTGACATTATTAAAAGGATTGGGATAAGCCGGTAACAGCAGGTTTTCGTATTCCGGCACTTTTCCGGTTTCCACATCCAGCGCCGGGTCACCGGTAATGTAAGCGACAGTTCCGTCTAGGCAAGTCATGAAAGCGGACACACCATCTTTCGGGGTGACGGAATTCACCAGTGTATGGGCGGTATGATAAAGCCACTTGACCTCTCCGGTAGTCTGGCGTACCGCAACCACATTGCCGCTGGATCCACCGGCAAAGACAGCGCCTTGTTTTCCAAAAGGCATTGAGGGCTTGGCGTCAAAACCAAACTGTGCCGGCGCCGACCAAAGGACTTCCCGCTCTTCCGATGGCGCAAAAGCATAGAGGTTGCCATCCAGCGAGCGGACATAAACCTGGCTGTTTTTTTCATTTTTGCCGATGGAATCCCAGACCTGGGTTTTGGTGCTGGTCCATTCCACGGCACCGGAATTCAGATTCAGACAGCTCATTTGTTTCGATGGGTCTACAATGAATACCAGATCATTCATGATCACCGGCCAACCGGCGCCGGGAGCATAATACATGCTGGATTGATAGCCCCATGACCATTTTTTGGAACCGGTATGACGATCCAGGCAGTAGACCTTGGTGTCCCAGGAGGTGCAAACAATTTTGTCACCGGATATTGCCGGCCGGGATTCAATAACGCCATTCGTGGAATATGACCAGGCCAGGTCACCGGTTTCCTTATTCACGGCAATGAGGTCGTTACCGGCACCGGAATATACAAGGGAATCCTTCAGGATGATACCACTCTGCATGGATTGATTGTGGTTATACGACCATTTCACACTCCCGTCAGAGGTATGCAAGGCGTAAAGGGTACCCTCATTGGTACCAATATATAAGATACCATCTTCAACCGCCGGTGAAGAATAAACCGCGCCGTCAGTATCCTGCTTAGTCCAGACCACATCGCCGGTCTCCGCATTCAGCGCGTATACAATTCCTTGTCCGGTACCCAAATAAACCGATTCACCGTCATAGGCCGGCTTCGATAGAATCTCATCTTCCGTATCAAAGCGCCAGAGAGCTTTCGGATAGTCCCCGGTTTCCGTATAAAAACTAAAATATTTATGAATAGCATTCCCGCCATCGATCATCATTGTGACCTTGACCTCATGATACCCATTTTCCAGCCCGGCGGGATCAATTGTCAGCGACCAGTTTTTGCCGTTACCACTCATGGAACCGGCTTTCGAATCCGGTGAAATCGAATAACTGCCGCCGGTGGCATTTTCCGTCAATTGTATCTGTAGATCCGTCGGCTCCGTGAGTGTCGTTCCCATTTCAATATTGGCAAAACTCATTCGTGTCCCGATGGTGTCAGGAGTTTCTTTGGTATACCACGGTTCACCCCAGCCGGATTCATTATAAAAGGGTGTGAATTTAACTTCTTTTTCCGATACGGATATCATATTAAAGCCCGATGGCCGGCCGGTATTATAGGTATCCATACCCATTACGCCGGGCAGCCCGTCAAAATCGTAAAGCCGGTTATTATGGCCGTGTCCGGTGAAGATCATGACAATACGGTAATCTTTCAGAATATTGGTGATCTCCCAGTGGTTGGGCACGGCATCCCGCGAACTGGGAATATGATACATGACAATGACCGGTGTATTGGGGTCTTCCATAGCGGCCAGATCATTTTTCAGCCATTCAATCTGGGCCGGATTGAAATACCCGCCGGCGCCCCGCAATGTGATGGCGTTGTTCAGATTGATGAAATGAAAGCCTTTGTGGTCAAAGGAGTAATAGAGATCACCAAATAAGTCTTTGTAACGGGTCAATCCCGATTCTGACCATTTTGTATCATGATTGCCAATGGAAATGTAGTAGGGCAATTCCGTTTGTTCGAGATAATTATATGCTGTTTTTAATTCACTATTATAGCCATGTTCAGTTAAATCACCGGAATGCAGGATGAAATCGAGGTCCTTATCGCAGTCTTTGATATCAGTCAAAATTTTCTGATAATAGGGATCGGTAAAATTAATTCCCACGTGGGTATCGGTTATCCAGGCGAATTTAAATTCCGGGTACAGCAGCATCGGGTCTGCTGTAACATCTGAAGTTCTGACCCGTACATCAACGCTTTCATTGGCATATCCCTCCGCGATATATTGAATTGTATAATTGCCATAGGGAATAATTGAAAATTCAAATTCATTATTGTGCATGACGGAATCAATGGCAATGAGTGATTCACCGGCATAGAGAATGGTCTTGCACCAGGTGTCGCTTTTCTCATCCCGCATTTGCACCTCCCCGGTTATGCTGTATAAGGGATCATCGGTTTCTTCCAGATTCAAGTCAACTGTTTGGTCTTCATTGGTGATTTCAATATTATCAACAATTAAGGGGCTGTATCCGGTGGCCTCTGCTTCCAGACGGTAATTGCCGGCCGGTAAATCCGTAAAATCCAGATGCCGGTTTTTGTAGGTGGATACAATCCCCTGAATAAGCTCATTTTTTCCGGAATAGAATAATTTAACTTCTGTGTCAGCATTTTGATTAGTTCCGGTGAGATTTACTGTTGCACTTAACTGATATAAGGGCATTGTGGAAGTCAGGCGTACGGCATCAGCGTACACATAACTGCCTGTATCGCTTTCAAAATAATCCGACACCTGCACCGAAACAGTGTCGCGCAGGTCAAATTCTCCCAACTCCAGCCAACCGGGATTTTCATACATATCAACCAGAACCAGGGAATCACCGGCCGCAGTCCTGACGCTCCATTGGGCATCTTTGGCAAATTTATAATCAATATTGAATGTTTCTATTTTATAAGTGCCGGGATGAGTCAGCGGTTGTTTCCAGGTTGCTGTTGCTGATCCGTCTCCTTTTGGCTTGAAGTACGCAGATCCGTCAAAATAACTAATATTCTCGTTGAATGTCCAATCACCAAGCAGAACAAATCCATCATCTTTGTCATCTATGGTAATTGTAATCTGTCCATAGGTTGAAACTACAGACATTAATAAAATTGTCACAAGTAAAAATTTTTTCAGCATAAGACCTCCCAAGGGTTTCATTTTTCTATAATTACTAAAAAATAGATGGGAATTCCTAAAATTTTATCCTGGTTTTTTAGTAAACCCAGGGAAATATTAGGAAATTAATTCAAATAAAGAAAGGGGTTGGTAAATTATTTTAACAAACTAAAGATGATCGTTCTGGAGTTTGGTATAACCGGATGATTTTATGTTTAAGGGTTTAGATTTAGGTTTAGGTTAAGGTTGAGGTTTAGGTAGAGGTAGAGGTTGAGGGAGGGGCGGTATTCTGTGGCAATCTTGTGTGATGGAAGTAAAAAAAAATTATTCATCCGGAATACTACTTTTTATGTGCAGCATAATGAGCATTTTAGTATGCTGTTCATATTTTATACACTGTCAATTATTTATACAAAAAAATACCTGGGCAGAATAGAGGTGGATTTTGTCTTAATACGGTAATCTTTATTAATTCTTATTGAATTTTAGACATTTGTCCTGATTTGTACCGGATAAACTGTCTAAATAAACAACACTGTGATCCACTCGGATTTTTAAATTCAATTCATTGTTTAATAATAGTTTATCATTGAATATTTAAATGGAACACCTTTTGGCATATAGACAGGTGACTTTTGAAAAAAATGAATAAACGAGGTTGACATGAAGACAAGAAATTTATTTATCGCAATAATCACGGTTTTAGTATTAATGATGAACCAGGCATCGGCCCAGGATTACTTTCAATGGCGGTGGTCTGATTCTAAATTTATGGTGACACCTGAAGCCAATACCGCCCACTGTATCGGCAGCGCTTTTCTGGCGGATTTTATTGAATCCCGGGGGATGAAATGGTGGCAGGCGGATCTGACTGCTATCGGACTGGGGGCTTTATGGGAAGTCAAGGATGCTTTGATACCTTACGAAAAAGTACCTGTTTTTGGGTCTGAAGGATTCTCCATGATGGACCTGAAACTGGATATTGCCGGTGTTGTCCTGAATCGGGTAGCAAATTACAGTATCAAGAAGATTGTAAAATATTCCAGACAGAAAATTAAACAGCATCGTGATCACCGTTCTCCTTACTAAAAATAAAATTTACTAATCCCTCATTGGCGACGTTATCTTCTGATAAAGAAAAACGTCGCCATTTTTATTATTATAAATAACTTTAATCTCTTGATTTCATTCTTTAATTTCAAAAAGTAGTTCGAAGTTTTATGTGAGGAATTTATGGGCATTGAAATCAATCAAACGAGAATTCCGGGTAGTATTTTAGATAAATGGCAAAATGTCGTCAATATTATGGCAGAAATTTTAGACGTACCATCTGCGATAATAACACATGTTGACCCGCCGGAAATTGAGGTTCTGCAATCAGCCGAAAAACCTGACAATCCCTATAAATCAGGGGACAAAGTAAAATTAGCAAAACATTATTGTGAAAAAGTGGTGACCCGGAATAAGCGTATGAAAGTCAATTTCGCACCCGAAAATCCTGATTGGAATAACGCGCCGGAAATTGAATATGGCATGGTAGCCTACCTGGGCTTCCCGGTTTGCTGGCCGAAAGGGGAGATGTTCGGCACAATCTGCGTATTGGATAATAAAAAAAATCAATTTGAGCACCGTTATAGCAAAGTTTTGCACGAGTTCCGTGAATTGATTGAATCGCATTTATCGTTAATTGTAATGAATAATGAACTAAAGACAGCATTGCAGGAAATAAAGACGCTGCGCGGAATGTTACCGATCTGCAGCTATTGTAAGAAAATTCGCGATGATGATGGATACTGGAATAGACTTGAAACCTATATACACCACCATTCAGAAGCGGAATTCAGCCACAGCATTTGCCCGGATTGTGCTAAAAAGCAATTTCCCAATATGAATATTTATGATGAGCTGGAATAATAAACAAAAAAAGTAATTCGTGAAAGCCTGCTGAGTTTTTTATTTTTCCTGGTAATCGCCGTCCTCTTCTGGCGTACTCAAGGGCATATTTTCTTCCTGTTCAATTTTGTTTATATCGGACTGGCAGTTTCAGTTGGTGAACTTCTTTTCGGGCTTTTACCAAACGAGAAGAAAGTAATCGGCGGGTTTTATCCACCGAATGCATTGTCCGTCAGCAATGTGTGAATCTCTGCCTGTGAAAGCAGTGGATTACATCAGAAGAATTGATTTTGGAGTGAAAGAATATATCAATACCGACCGGTAAAACTAATTCACAATTTCAAATTAATCTGCTTGAGATTCGCTTGTCATATTTGTTTTATGACAAGAATTATACTGGAAGGAGATAAAGTGAAAAGAATATTTTCAATTCTATGGATTTTTGTTTTAACGGTTTGTGCTTTTGGACAACAGGTAGAAACCTATGCTATTGAGGTTTCTTTTTTTCCGGAAGATGCGCAAATGTGGTCATATCCGGTGAATAATACCGCTTTTATGCGAGGAAAATCCAGCGTCAAATTAGCGACTGTTAATTCTCAATCTATTGATTTTTATCTGCATGGCGAATTAAAGGTCGATTCAATTGTGGTGGAGAATGCCATTGATTTCACTTCGGAAAAAGTATTGTACAGGCGGAATTATTCCCAAATTGCGCTCAAAACAACTATTGATACCAAAGATATTTTACAGGGCAAGGAATTAACAATCCATTATTCAGGATTTATGAATCCTTCCAGGGCGCGCAGTTTATCGGATTATATGCGGATTGATAAGAAGGAGGGAGTATTTTTGAGATCTTTTGGCTACTCTCTTTGGTTTCCTGTTTTTCTCTCCGATGATCAGGAAAGTCATAAAGCCAATTTTGAATCGGTCACACTGAATTTGCCGGCAGGATTCAGAGGCATTGTAGTTGGTGAATTGCTACGAGAAACAACTGGTTTTATCTTACCTGCCCGATTATGAGAAGGAATTAACACTCTGGCTGAAGACAATTGAATATCCTGAGGGATTAAGACTGCAATAAAAAAGGCTGCCCGAGAGAGAGTGTAGGCAGCCTTCCATCTTATATGAGGGAGAGAGAGTTGGGTTGGTAATTAGTAATTTGGACCTCCGGGCAATCAATTTTGTGGGTGTCGAACTTGTCCGTCCCCAAAGACTACAAATTTTTCCGTTGTCAAGGAATCCACACCCATGGGGCCGTAAGCATGTAATTTCGAGGTGGAAATACCGATTTCCGCGCCTAGTCCGAATTCGCCTCCGTCAGAAAACCGGGAGGAGGCATTGACCATCACTACAGAAGAATTGATCGTGTTGATAAATTTTTGTGAATTTTTGTAATTGTTGGTAATAATAATTTCTGTATGATCGGATGTATATTTTTGAATATGGCCGATTGCTTCATCCAATGATGATATCACTTTCACGGCAATTTTCAGACTGAGGAATTCTGCCGCATAATCCGTTTCTGTCACTGCAGTGGCATTGTTGAGCCATTGCCGTGTTTTGTTGCAGCCGGCAAATTCCACATGTTGTAGTGTTTCATCTGCTTGAATTATTTTAAAAAATTCCTCAGCTACTTTTTCATGGATCAGGAGAGTTTCCAGGGCATTACAAACAGAAGGGCGGGAGGTTTTGCCGTCGATCAAAATTTTGCGCGCCATTTCCAGGTCCGCGGATTGATCAACAACCATATGGCAAACGCCTTTATAGTGTTTCAGGACGGGAATTGTGCTGGTTTTAGCGACAAACCGAATCAGCCCTTCACCGCCACGGGGAATCACCAGGTCAATTGATTCATCCAGGGTTAGCAGCAGATTCATAATTTCACGGTCTGTGTCAGGAACAAATGTTATTACCTCTTTAGGGATGTGGCATTTTTCCAGAGCCTTGTGCATGATTTCAGCGATACATCGGTTCGAATAAAAGGCTTCGGAGCCGCCACGCAGGATAATGCCATTTCCTGCTTTGAAACAGAGCGCTGCCGCATCGGAAGTAACATTGGGACGGGCTTCATAGATCATCATGATCACACCCAGGGGAATGGTCATCTTTCCTACTTTGATACCGCTGGGACGGGTGATGAAATTGTTCATTTTTCCCACCGGGTCGGCCAGTGCGGCTATTTCATCCACAGCCTTTGCCATGCCAAAAATTCGTTCTTTGGTCAATATTAGCCGGTCCTGCATTGCTTTGGAGATGCCTTTTTTTTGTGCATTTTTCATGTCCTTTTCATTGGCTTTGAGAATTTCTGCATACTTTAATTTTAATTCTTCTGCAATGGTTAATAATGCGT
Source organism: uncultured bacterium (assembly GCA_964498725.1). GTDB lineage: Bacteria > Fidelibacterota > UBA2242 > UBA2242 > JAFGTP01 > JAFGTP01. The sequence continues at coordinate 11,168 of CAZCHS010000035.1, forward strand.
CATTCTTTTCAGCTGATGATACTGTTGCCAGAATTTTGCTGGCTTGCTGACAGGCGTCCGCTAATTGTATGATTTCTTCGTGTTTCATATTTAATTCCTGTTTATTGAAACCTCGAAGGTCTGCTCGACCTTGGAGGATTATTGTTTGACTACCATATCATCACGGTGGACAATGGATTTACAATTGTAAAAACCCAGAATATCTTCAATTTCTTCACTATGTTTCCCTTTTATTTTTTCCAGTTCCCGGGAAGAATACTGTACAATTCCTTTACCGACTATTTTGTTTTGATGAATAATATTAACGGCTGCTCCCTGGAAAAAATCACCATCAATTTTTATCAGGCCGGAAGGCAGGAGAGAGGCTGTTTTCTCTGAAATGGCCCGGCAGGCTCCTTTATCAATATATAAATTGCCTTCGCATTTGATGCCATGATCAATCCAATGTTTTTTGGCTGCTTTGGGATTTTTGATTTTTTTAAACAAGGTTCCCGGTATGTTTCCTTTTAATAGTTCAATAAAGGAATCCTGGGATTTTCCATTGATGATGATGGTGTCAATGCCGCGGGTAGTTGCTTTTTGTGCCGCTTCGATTTTGGTTTTCATGCCGCCGGTGGCCACGGGATTGTCGGAGATACCGGCCATGGCATAAATTGAATCGTTGATTTTTTTGACAACCGGAATTAGTTGCGCATGTTTATTCAGTTTGGGATTGGAATCGTAAAGCCCGTTGATATCACTGCAAATGATCAACAGGTCAGCCTCGACCATATTGGCGACATGGGCGGCAAGATTATCATTGTCACCGACTTTGAGTTCCTGAACAGCGACAGTGTCATTCTCATTGACAATGGGCAGGGCGTTGATCTTCAGCAATTCTTTCATGGTATTTTTGGCATTGATATAACGCCGCCGGTTATTAATATCATCGTGTGTGATCAGCACCTGGGCGCAATGGACATCGAAAAGCGCATTCCATTTTTCCATCATCAGGATTTGGCCCAGGGCGGCAAAAGCCTGTTTGCGGGGAATGGAAACCGGGACATTCTTTGGAATATTGGTTTGCAATGCCCGTCCGCCGGCAGCAGCCCCCGAGGAAACCAGTATAATTTCTTTGCCTTCTTTAATACATTCATTAATGAAATTGGCAATGGCAAGGATATAGCGGCGGCTGTTCCCGTCATTTTCCGGCGCGATCAAGGCGCTGCCGACTTTGATTACGGCCCGTTTCCATTGGGGGAGTTTATCTGGCGTTGCATTAATCATGGCTTATCCGTTGTGATACTCTTTTGAAATAATTTGATAAGCGTCACGAAAGGGAATGCCCTCTTCTACCAGTTTATAAACCCTTTCAGTAGCGCTTACTTCATTGTCAATATGTTTTTCACAGATTGAGTGGTTAATTTTTAAACTTTGCACGACATGTGTTGTAATGCTCAGGCCTTTTTCAGTCACTGTAATGGCCTCTATGACAGCCTCTTTGAACAGTTGGAAATCCCGGTGATAGCCCATGATCAGGTTTGACATCATGGATTTGACACGCATCTCCAGGGAAAGTACTTTATGATAATTGCCACGCACCAGTTCCAGCACGTCGGGGTTTTTTTTCTGGGGCATAATGGAACTACCGGTGGTAAATTCATCGGGCAATTCAAAAAAATTAAGGCCGGGCATGGTAAACAAAATCAGATCAGAAGAAAGTTTGTTAAGGTCAAACATAATATAACTAAGGAGGGCTAGTATTACGGATTCAAACTTTCCCCGGCTGTTTTGCGTATAGATAGGATTTTCCTGAACCTTTTGAAAACCCAGCAGTTCCGCTGTCATTTCACGGTCCAGATTAAGAGGTATGCCATACCCGGCACCTGTACCCAGGGGTGACTGGGATATCAGTTCATTAACTGTCTTTGTAAATTTTAAATTGTCAGCCATGGAGTCCCGGAATGCCAGCATCCAGGTATCCACCGATGTTACCATAGCTTTTCGTGTGTGGGTAAAACCGGGAATTTTTACATTTTCAAACTTCCGGGCCTTTTTTGAAAGTGTCTGCATGAATTCATCAACCAGGGCTTGTAAATCCTTTATCTCGTCCCGGTAATAAAGTCGTAATGCCGTTAATACCTGGTCATTGCGGGAACGGGCGGTGTGAATTTTTTTGCCCGCATCACCCAGCATTTTAGTGAGGTGGTTTTCAATTGCCGTATGACAATCTTCATCACTTTTTGTGATGATAAATTGTCCGGATTCATTCAGGATGATGATATTTTCCAATTCCTGAATAATCGCACTGGTTTCTTTTTCATTTAAAATACCCATTTTGCTGAGCATTTTCGCGTGAGCAATGGATGCCCGGCAATCGTATTTTACCAGTTTATGGTCCAGCAGATAGTCATCACCGACGGTGTAATCTTCCACCTGCTCATCAGGAACAAAGGATTTTTTCCAGAGTTTCATTTTGTATCCTGGGCCTTTTTCCGGGTTAATTTTTCACGCCAATTATAGGGATTTTTTTGTTTCATCAGGATATTATGGGCTTTCAGGCGAATGGCATTGACATTGATGAAACCGGCAGCTTCTTCCTGGTTATAGCCACCTTCCACTTCCATGCTGGCCAGTTCTTCATCGTAGAGCGAGATCGGGGATTTTCGTCCGATAATATTGACGCATCCTTTATAAATTGCCAAACTGACCGTTCCGTTGATTTTCACTTGGCTCTGTTCAAATGCCGCCATCAGAAAGTCCATTTCCGGTGAGAACCAATACCCATTATAAATGATCTGTGAAAACTTCGGGATCAAGGTGTCGCGGATATGCATCACTTCTTTGTCCATGGCAATGCCTTCCAGGTCGCGATGGGCTTCCCAGAGAATTTTTCCGCCGGGGGTTTCATAAACGCCGCGGGATTTGATCCCAATATATCGGTTTTCTACAATATCAATCCGGCCGACGCCATGTTTTTTACCAATGGTATTCAGATATTCAAAGAGTTCCAGAGGGTCCTTATATTCATCGCCATCGTAGAGATTTTTAACACGAACAGGCATGCCGTCTTCAAATTCGATATCAATACAATCTTCGATATCCGGCGCCTCTTTGGGATTGGTTGTCATGGAAAAGATATCCTCGGTACAACGCTTGGCAGGGTCTTCGAGAATGCCGGCTTCATGGCTGATATGCATCAGGTTTTCATCTTCACTATAGGATTTGGCTTTGGTGACTTTTACCGGAATATCATATTTTTCGGCATATTCGATCAGATCGCCGCGTCCTTTGAATTGGGAAAGAAATTCCGCGTCTTTCCAGGGGGCGATGACTTTGATCGTGGGATCCAGGGCGTAATAGGAGAATTCAAACCGCACCTGGTCATTGCCTTTACCGGTGGCGCCGTGAGAAACGTATTGCGCGCCTTCCTCATGGGCGATTTCTATATGCTTTTTGGAAATTAGCGGGCGGGCCAGCGCGGTTCCCAGTAAATAGCGTCCTTCGTAGATTGCATTGCCTTTCAAAGCAGCAAAAATGTAATCCGTGACAAATTCCCTGCGCAGGTCTTCCACATAGACTTTTGACGCGCCACTTTTCAATGCTTTTTCTTTCACATCATGGAAATTGTCTTGCTGACCAACATTTGCCACATAACAGATGACCTCATAGCCCTTGTTCTGTAACCATTTTAATATGACTGATGTATCCAGTCCGCCACTATAGGCTAAAACCACTTTTTCTTTACTCATTTTTTTGACCTTTTATTTATTTTTATTGTTCTTATTGCCTGGAAACCTGAGTCTTTTACCTGGGTTTCCTGATACAGGCTTGGCCTGTTTTAAAATCTATTTTCTGTTGTGATAATATTTGTATTATAGAATTTCCCGCAGAACGGGGATTCTTCGTCTGAGGGATGCAGTAAATTCAGCCGGTGTCGTTTTTTCGCTGAGAATGATCATGACTGTATCATCACCGGCGATGGAGCCGATCATTTCATTCATCTCTAACTGGTCAATGATCAGGGCCATACTGGAGGCAAAGGAAGGCGTGCTTTTGATCACAGCCAGGTTTCCGGAAAATTTAATGGATTTGAAATTTTCCACCGGAAAATAATTGACTTTATGTTCTTTCAGGTTTTCAACACTGCCGGGCAGGGCATAGATATGGCCATGATCCTCATCTACAATTTTAACCACTTTCAGCGTGTTCAAATCCCTCGAAAGCGTTGCCTGGGTAACAGCGATATCTTCTTTTTCCAGGTATTGCTGCAGCTCATGTTGTGAGCTGATTTTATTTTCTTTGATTATTTTTTTGACGAATTCAAGTCTGTTTTTTTTATTCATTACTCAATTTTTCGCATATTTATTCATAAAACTTGTATAAATATACGAAAAATGAATATTGATGCAAATAAATAATTTGTTTTTTTTGGGAGTGACTAAAAATTATGGCCCAGGGAGAAGAAAAATCGATGCTGTTCTTCAATATTCCCGCCATAATCAGCGCGAATGGGGCCGATTGGGGTTGGAATGATCAGGCCCGCCTGAAGTCCCCAGTTGAAATCAGTCAGGTTGAAGGCATTCAGGTCATCCCAAACATTACCAACTTTTAGCTGCAAGTTTGTATAGATACCCTTTGTAAAGGGGAAGCGCAATTCCAGGCCGGACAAAAAAATCATATTGCCCCATTTCTGGTAGATACCCATGCCGGGAAAGGAATCCTGTCCACCGATATGGAATTTTTCAAAATAGTAAGGTGCGGAACTGAGATAACCAAAATGGAGCAACGTACAAAAGGTGACATCACCATAGGTTTCATAATTTCTGGAAGTGGCGGCAAATTTTAAATAGGGCTTCAGGTTTTCATTTTTCAGAGATTGTTCATAGATGATTGAATTTTTATTCCCCCGGGTCGGCAGATCATAATCATTGGTATTGTCCACATTGACTTTCACGAAAACGCGCGTCACATTGAACTGGTTTTCTTTGATTACCGGAGTCGCAGCCTGGTTTTCATTAACATCATAAAAGAGTTGATTAATACCGATCGATGTTAATCCGATTCGTTTGATCTGGAGGCCGAGGTTTGCTGAAAAACCGTAACTTTGAACGGTATTTTCTGTGATTTTTTCATAGTCACTGTATATAGGATATTTTATTTTTTGCATGTGAAGGTTGAGGCTGTTGGTAAGAATAGTCTTGAATATTCTGGGAGAGATCAGATCCAAACTGATTTTTTGTTTATAATCATTGAAATGCATTGAGAAATTGTTGATAATACCGGCGTCAAAAAGATTCAACATCCGGAAGGTGATCAATGCCGACGCATTGACTTCACTATTATAATTGGCGCTGAATTTTAGTACACTGCCGGGTTTTTCAACCAGGTCCATGATCACATCAATACTATCGTCATTAACTTTTTCCAGTCTCAGATTAACATTATTAAAAATACCGGTACTATAGAGATTGGTGACACTTCTGGTAGCCGATTTTAATTTTAACGGCACCAACTCATCGATTTCCAGTTCACCCTCTAATACATGCTTCCGGGTGTGGCCATTATTTTTAAATTCAATATGACGAACGATTTTATTTTTGAGACTGGCATAGGAATCCTTGAAATAATCTGAATCCGGTTTCTGCGACGATGGTGGAAGTTGATCGATAATTTTTCTAGTTTCCCGGTATCCGGCTTCTACCAGTACATCAATGGAATCAAAATCAGTGGAATAGATGTTGGTAATTTCCGGTGAGATCAATAGGTCTGCCAGGTGCAGATTCCGGGTGTCGGAATAATAAGAAATTGTGTTGATTGTTTGATCCATATATGCTGTGGCGGACAATTGGGTCTGGTCTGAGATTTTACTGGACATATTTACTGCCAGAATGAAATCGGCATTTTCACCCTCGGCCACATCACAGGGAACATTGTTGCTTAAACCGCCATCGACAAGCAACATGGAATCCACTTCCACAGGTGAAAGAACAATCGGATACGCGGCGCTGCCGGCTAAAATCCTGGGAAGATTACCTTTTTTGAAGACCACAGATTTGCCGGTTTTGATATTGGTTGCCACAATTCGCAAGGGAATCGCCAGGGAATCAAAATTACTATTGGAATAATACTCCGGCCCGAGGGTAATCGGTAGAATTCGTTCGGAAATCCCTTGGGTGGAGAGAATATATCTGGGATAATGAATATTGAAGTTATCATCAATTTTCAGAGTGAATATGGACGGGATGTCGATCATTTTCCTGGATATTAATTCAATATCGCGGTAGCGCTTGCTGGTCAGGATTTCATCCCAGGGGGTTTGTCGCAAATATCGATAAATTTGGTCGGGTGTTTTGCCGCAACTGTACATAGCACCGATGATAGCGCCCATACTTGTTCCGACGATAAGGTCTGGATACCAGCCGGCTTCCTCCAGGGCTTTCAGGACACCAATATGAGCAAAGGCCCGTGCGCCGCCACCGCTCAGAACCAGGGCGTTTTTGCTATTGTCAGCTTGTAAAAGGGTGAAACTGTGCAAAAAAATTGTTGCGAAGAGGAGATATTTTTTTATTTTGCTAACCATATTTTAAAATAAATTTTATTCAAAATTGACTATTAATATTTGTAAACTTTTGATATACTAAGTAAGTTAAATCTAATAATATTATTTTACAAACAGGAAAATGAAAATATAGTATGAAAAAATTCTGGATTAAATTTAAACGATCGTTAAAAACTAAATTTCTGGCGGGAATATTTACCCTTATTCCGATTGTGCTGACCATATATGTTTTCCGCATTTTTCTTTCTTTCTTTAATAATATAATCGGCCCGGTGCTGGATCCTTTGCTGGAAAAGTACCTGGGATTCAGAATACCGGGTCTGGGACTTGTAACCGGTTTGTTTTTAATATTTTTACTGGGAGTCTTTACGACCAATATTGTTGGGCGCTCTTTCATAAATCTATTGGAAAACTGGGTGATCAGGATACCATTGATTCGCACGGTATACACTACCAGTAAGCGGATTTTGAACGCCTTTCAACTCAATCAACAGGGATTTGAAAAGGTGGTATTCTTTGAATTCCCACGCAAAGGCATTTGGTCAATGGGATTTGTGACCGGCGAAACAACCGGCCGGGATGGAACGAAGTTTTATTCTATTTTTCTTCCTACAACGCCTAATCCCACATCAGGATGGATGGTCTTTGTTCCCCAGGAAGATGTTGTGCCGTCGAACCTGGCAGTGGACCAGGGGCTTCAGACCTTGATATCAGCAGGTTCACTTGTTCCGGCACAAATGAACCTGTACAAATCTGACTAGACCACTTTGTAGATGATCAGTCCCATCATCACAATTAATGAAACCATGATCAGCGCCACGCCGATATTGCCTTTTTTTATCTCTTCCCATTCATCAATGGAAAAGGACAACCAGTCAAAGACTTTGATCGCCAGGCCAACACCAAAGGCAAAACTGATCGCAGCTACGATTGCCCAACCAATGGTTCGTAAATACATGAGTAAAATGTAAGTCCATGAATGATCCATGAATGTCTCCTTTTTATGGTTATTTGTTAAATTCCCAGACTTTTTTCCCTTTTTTAAATACTCTGTGCACTGGTAGTGCAGCTAAATGATAGGGAATTCCTGCATAATTGTCAAAATCCCAGATCAAAAAATCGGCTTGTTTTCCTTTTTCCAGGCTGCCGACCCGATCGGTAATGCGCAAAGAAAGGGCTGCATTATAGGAGGCGGCCTGTAGAGCTTCCAGGGGCATTAAACCGAGTTTCAAGCAGGCTGTTGTGATCACAAATTGCATTGACATCGTCATCGAGCTGCCCGGGTTAAAGTCCGTTGCCAAAGCTACCGGCAGGCCTTTGTCCCACATTTTGCGGGCCGGCGCGTATTTATCCTTTCCCAGGAAAAATGTTGTTGCCGGAAGTACAACAGGGACGACATTACCATCAATCATTGCTTCAATACTCTCATCGCCGGAGGCAATCAGGTGGTCCACGGAAAAGGCGCCTAATTTTGCGGCTAACTGCACACCGCCGATCGGTTTGAATTCATCGGCATGAATACGAAGGCCCAGTCCCAGGCTTTTGGCAGGCTCCAGTATACGGCGGGTTTCTTCTACGTCAAAAACACCTTCTTCACAAAATACATCACAAAATTCGGCCAATCCTTCCTTCACCACCTTTGGTAACATTTCTCCGACAATAATATCAATGTAGGCGTCATGATCATCTTTGAATTCCTGAGGATATTCGTGGGCTCCTAAAAAGGTTGTATAAATATCCAGATCATGATTTTCTTTGAATTTTTTTAATATACGCAAAGAGCGCAGTTCACTTTCCGTAGATAAACCATACCCGCTTTTGGCTTCTATAGTTGTGGTGCCGAAACAGAAAAAACGGTCGATATATTTTTTTACCCGTTGTTCAAGAATTTTAGGGTCGCCATTGCGCAGCCGTTGAGCGCTGGCCTTGATCCCACCACCGGCGGCGGCAATCTCCATATAATCTCTGCCGGCTACCCGCATGGCAAACTCCTTTTCCCGGGTCTGATAAAAAACAGGATGGGTGTGAGGATCAACAAATCCGGGGGTTATCAGATTTCCGTTAGCGTCAATAATTTCCATTTCCGGTGAATATAGATTGGTGCCAATTTCTGATATATATCCGTCATTAATAACCATTTCTGCATTTTCCATAACGATCATTTTTTTTGCTGACTCATCATAGGTCACTAATTGTCCAATATTTTTTATGAATTTTTTCATCCTCTTTTTCCCTCCAGAAATTTAATAGAAGGTAATTATTCAGTACCCGATATTCAAGTAATTGTTTGAAAAGAAAAAATCTTTCTTGATATCCGGCTCTTTTATATGTTAATTTTTAATATATAAAAAGTTAATTATTTAAATTATATAAATAGGGGAAAGAGATGAAGAAAATTGTTGAATGTGTTCCAAATTTTAGTGAAGGCCGGAACCGGGAGGTACTGGACGCCATCGCCAATGCTGTCCGCTCAGTGAAAGGCGTGCAATTGCTGGATGTTGATCCGGGTTACGCAACAAACCGTACGGTATTTACTTTTGTGGGATCACCGGAGACTATCAAAGAAGCGGCATTTCAGGCTATCAAAACCGGCAGTGAACTGATCGATATGCGGGATCATGAAGGAGAACACGCGCGAATGGGAGCCTGTGATGTTTGTCCCTTCGTACTTGTATCCGGGGTTACAATAGATGACTGTGTTGAGATTTCCAAAGCGGTTGGCAAGCGAGTTGCTGAAGAGTTAAATATACCAATATTCCTTTATGAACATTCCGCCATCAACCCGGCTCGGAAAAATCTGGCAAATATACGTAAGGGCGAGTACGAAGAGATGGAAGAGAAGATCAAAAAGCCCGAATGGCGTCCGGATTTTGGCGATTCATTTAACCCCAAAGCGGGTGTCACTGCTATGGGATGCCGTGATTTCCTGATTGCTTATAACATTAATCTGAATACCAAAAATAAAAAGATTGCCCATGATATTGCTCTGAATATTCGGGAAGATGGCCGCATTCTGCGAGATGAAAAGGGTAATCCGTTGAAAAATGAAAAGGGTGAATTTAAACGGGGTGAAAAAGGGTTTACCGGCGTCAAAGCAGTTGGCTGGTACATTGATGAATATAACAAAGCACAAATTTCAATGAACATTACAAATTACAAAGAAAGTCCAATCCATAAAATTTTTGAATATGTTGAAAAAGATGCCATCAATCATGGTGTCCGTGTTACGGGGAGTGAATTGGTTGGTTTGATTCCCAAAGAACCCCTGATCACCGCCGGAAAATATTTTCTATCCAAACAGCATTTGAATGAAGAACAATATTTATCAGCCGGTGTTGGCGAGCGGGGCTTGATGGATATTGCGATTGATACTCTGGGATTGCATGAATTGGGAAAGTTTGATATCAGGGAAAAGGTTATTGAGTATAAGTTGGAAAAAGAATCGCTGTTACGAAAAATGACAGTTACTGATTTTGTTGATGAACTTTCTTTTGATTCACCGGCCCCCGGGGGTGGCAGTATTGCCGCTCTGTGTGGCGCTCTATCGGCGGGACTGGCAGCAATGGTGGCTAACCTTACCACAAAAAAATTGACCTTTAAAACACTTTCCGATAAAAAGAAGGCCAAACGGGAAATTATGCTGCCCCTGGCAGTGAATGCACAGGAGATCAAAGATAAATTGTTGGTGCTGATTGATACTGACACAGAATCCTTTGACAATTTAATGGCAGCGATGCAATTGCCGAAAGACACCGATGAAGATAAGCGTAAGCGACTGGAAGCAATTGAACAGGCTTCGCAGCAGGCAACTTTAGTACCTTTGGATACGATGAAGTTGGCGTGGGCAGCCATCAAATGCTCACAAATCGTTGCAGAAAAGGGACTGAAGAATGCGCGGTCTGATGCCGGTGTTGGAGCGCTTGCCGGAGTGACTGCGGTCAAAGGCGCTTATATGAATGTCCTGATCAATCTGCAGGGAATCAATGATAAGGACTTCAAAGAGCGGGTCTCCAAAGAAGCTCAGGAAATTTATCATAAAGCCACCACCATGGCTAATGATATTGAAAAGGCTATCATGGAATCCATGCGATAACCATATTTTCAACTGCTTCCGGTTAAACATTTGATTGGAAGCAGTTTTTAAATGGCTTAGGAGGCGAGCACTTTGCAGCTGACAATTCCTATGGTTCTGTATGTATTATAGTGGGTGGATCAAACAATAATAACTGTGTGTGTTAACCCACGAAAAAATGGACATTAGTAAAACTCTGAAAAAGTTTAACTGTTTAAAAAACCAAGTGGTTTTTTAAACAACAGAAATCACATAGAGCAATTCCTATATGGCCAAATATTATTTTCATCCCGACTGATAAATACATTGTTTAATTAAGTTAATTGCCTTATTTTGTGGTGTTTAATTATAAAACGATTCAATCACAGATGCCCGAAAATAATAATAAAAATATTCTTCTTGTAGAAGATGATGTGCTGATAGCCATGGATGAGAAGGCTCGCATAGAGGAATTTGAATATGCAGTTCATGTGGTTCATTCTGCAAAAGAAGCCATACAATATCCTTTCCGGAAGAAAAACATTGAATTAATTCTAATGGATATTGATCTTAAGGATGAAATCAATGGTGTTGAGGCAGCTCGTAGAATTTTAATAAATAATAATATTCCCATTGTTTTTTTGACATCAAATGCTTCCGGAGAATTGGCGGAACAAGCCGGAAATGTCGCGGGTTACGGATATTTGTTAAAAAAGTCCAATAAATATGTCTTAAAATCTTCGATTGAAATGGCTTTGAAACTCTTTGCTGCCCATCAAATAACCCGGCATAATGAGGAAAAATTAAAACAAAGAGAACGGGAATTAAATGAGAAAAACAGGCAAATGATTTTTTTACGGGACTTTGCGCTGAAAATTGCATCGGATAGTTTAGAAGGTGAACTTCATGAATTTTTAATCAACCAATTAAAGCAAATTTCCGGGGCGTCGCTGGTGATTTTTTCTGAATACGATCAACAACAGAGAACGTTAAAAACCAGAAAAATCAAAACGGATAAATCTATTCTGAACAAAATGCTGGCCCTGACCAGCAAAGAAATTTTGGAAACAGAATCACCGGTTTCCGAAGAGATGTATGTAGAAATTACAGAAGATATAATTGGATTCAGGAATACCCTGACTGAAGTAAGCTTCGGAGAAATACCTCCTTCTGTAGATAAACTTTACCGCAAGATCAGCGGCGTTAACCGGTTTATTGGCATTGCCTATATTACTGATGGCCGCTTATATGGGACCAGTCTTATGGGAATTCATCAGGATAATCCTGACCCGTCAATAGAAATGTTGAAATCCTTTGCACATATTGCAGCTGCGGCTTTGCAAAAAGGGAAAATTCAAAAGCAATTATTCAAAAGTGAACAAAAATATAAAGAACTGATCACTAATATAAACGATGTAATTTTTACAATTAACCGGCACGGGAATATTCTGTATATATCCGATGAAATTTTTAGGATTACAGGGTATAGCGCCCGGGAATTAACCGGCAGAAACTTTTCTGAGTTTGTATATTCTGAGGATTTGCCGGAATTAATGCAACAATTCAAATTGACCATGAGCGGTAAACTGAAACCCTATGATTTTCGCGTGATTGGCAAGTCCGGAAATATTAAATGGGTACGGACTTCCAGTAAACCGGTCAATCTGGATAATGACCAAAAAGGATTAAACGGGCTGCTTGCTGATATATCAACCCGCAAATTGAATGAGCGGAAAATAAAAAAATTGTTGGCGGAAAAAGAATTATTATTAAAAGAAGTTCATCATCGCATCAAGAATAATATGAATATCATTGCTACGATGTTATCCTACCAGGCCCGGGATTTTGATGACCGGCAGATGCGAGATGCCCTTGAAAATATTGCTTTTCGGGTCCGAAGCATGATTGTGCTCTATGACAGGTTGTACCGGTCAAAAAATGTTTTGCACCTGTCACTAAAAGATTATTTGCATGCGCTGATCAATGAAATTAAGTCTGTTTATCTAAATAAGGGTAATATTAAAATCACTTTGGATATTGAGCCCGCTAAAATACCGGTTAAACAAATGACCTATTTAGGAATAATTATTAATGAATTGATTAATAATTCACTGAAGCATGGATTTAAAAATTCGAATACGGGAAAAATATCCATAACCGCAAAAATGGAAGGTGACCGTTTGCATATCTGCCACCGTGATAATGGTATCGGTTATACTGAAAATGTTGACAAGAATAAAGGCAGCAATTTCGGATTAAAATTGATCAATCTGTTGGTGAAACAATTTCACGGGGAGATAAATATTTCAAATGATAAAGGGACAAAAGTCTGTTTTGATCTATTGATCAATGACTGATCTTAGCCTGCATTATTCATAAAAATATGAACAATGCCCTCTTCGCGCCGATACGTTTCCTTCGGAAACTATCGGGATTAATCTGAATATCATTCTATGAATTTTCCAAATTAGTTTTTTAATATGTATTTGTAAACTGTTAATTTTATTCTCTTTGCTTGAAGAATTTGAAAATTCATGAATAATTCAGGTTAGATTGTTTCGTTTTCTTCATTTAAAACCCTGGGAAGAATGACTGTAAACTTGGTCCACTGGCCATAGGCTGATTCTACCTTAATATCACCATTATTTTTTTCCAGGATTCTGCGCACGATTGAGAGACCTAAACCTTCTCCTTCAATATCTCGCTGATTGTGTACCCGTTTGAATATTTCAAATATTTTTTCCTGGTGTTCCGGTTTGATACCGATGCCATTGTCTTTAATATAATAATAGCTTTTTAATTCGGTACCCCGGCCGCGAATTTCCAGTTTTCCTTTTCTTTCAGGATGTAAGAATTTAAGTGAATTAGCAACCAAATTTGAAAATAACTGGTTGATCTGTTTTCGGTCAGCCAGGCAGGGAGGAAGGTTTCCGATTTTGAGGTCTATATCATGTCGCTTGATCCTGTATTCAAAGGTGCTGAGGATATTTTCGAATAATTCATTCATGTCCAATAATTCAATTTCCAGTTCCTGCCGGCCCAACCGTGATAACTGCAGTAATGCAGAAAGAAGAGATTCTATTTTTACGACGGAATTGTTAATGTATTGAAGGGATTCCGGAATATTTTCGGTAACGATTTCCTGAATAGATTCCCGGCAATCATTAATATTTTTTGCTTCTTTAATTTCTTTCAGGATTTTCTGGACGGAAAAATGGAGTTCTTCTCCAAATCCTTCGATATTGACAAGTGGTGAGCGAAGATCATGGGAAGTTACATAGATGATACGCTCCAGATCATGATTCTTCCGCTTTAATTGAGCATTGAGCTTTTTGATGCCTTCCTGTGCTTTTACTTTTTCGGTAATATCAATGCCAGAGCAAAGCACACCGGTGATGGTTTTGTCGGCATCCCTGAGCAAAATATTATTCCATAAGATATTTTTAGGTTCTTTGCCCTTAGTGACAACTTTTGAGTCAAAATAAGCAGACCGTTTAAAAGTAGAGGCGAACATATCAATCTGTTTGCTCAAAAAATCATTGTAAAAATTCCAGGCTTGTTCTCTGACATTGGCGGGCAAAAAATTGTTGATCCAGTTTTTACCGATTATTTCGTCCTGTGTAAAGCCAAGAATATCACATCCCTTTTTATTGATCAGAGTTACATTCAGATTCGTGTCCAGATGAAGAAAAATTACGCCGGCAACATCGAGATAATTCTGTACTTTGTTACGCTCAATTCGCAATTGTTTTTCAATCAGTTTTCGTTCTGTTATATCCTGCAATACACCGATGGATTCAACAACGTTTTCTTCATCATAACTAAAAACCGGCAGAGCGCTATCGCTGATCCAGCGTTCCTGCCCTTCTTTTGTCCTGATCTGGAAATCCACCTGGTAACGCTCAAGTTTTCCGTCAATAAATTTCTTTTTATAGGTCTGGTAATCGCAATTATCGTGGACAATCACATCTTCTTTGATACGGCGAAAATAATCATAGTCAAATTCATCATAGGAAAGACCGAGGATTTCTTCCAGTCCATTGCCAACAAATTCATATTCTTTCTTTTCAAGGTTGAGGCGGTAAGGTACGCCATTTGCATTTTGGATTGTCTTTTGATATAATTCATGGATCTGTTTTAGTTCCACTTCAGTTTTTTTACGTTCGGTAATATCAATGTAAATGCCAATTGTAAAATCAACTTCGTCGCCAATTTTTACCGGTGAACCAACAATTATTGTGTCGATATATTTACCGGATTTGGCGCGACGTTTTGTTTCCAGTGATATTTTGTTTTTTTCATGCAAGACCTGTTCAGTAAATTCGACAGCTTCAGCATGGTATTTTCCCGGTGCTAAAAGGTCATTTATATTTTTCCCGATCACCTCTTTGCTGCTATAGCCAAACATGGTTTCAAACTGAGAATTGACTTTAACGATTTCACCTTCCCGGTCAGTGGAAGCAATGGCTTCAGGCGAATTTTCAAAAAGGGATTCAAAGAAAAGTTTCTGAGTAATAATGTCATGCTCGATTTCTTTACGATCGGATATATCGGTAATTGTTCCGCGTAACCCGATAGTTTTACCCTTTTTTTGGATTCTGTTGGCATAAAATATTGAATACCGGGTTTGTTGATTATTGCCAATGGTTTGAATTTCACAATTTATGCAGGTATCGCCTGCATAAATCGCAGCCATTTTTTTCATGACCTCCGGCAGGTCAGAGGGCCTGAAAAGGTCATAAAATGTTATCCCCGTTTTAAAGTCTTCTTTGCTTAGGGAAAAGTAGTTTAAAAAACTTTTATTGGCAAAAGTTACTATTCCCTCCATGTCCAATTCGAAAACCGGTTGGGGCAACAGATCGGTCATATCCCGAAACCGTTTTTCTGATTCCCGTAATCTGTTCTCAATTTGATGTTTATGCAGCGCGGTTTTGATCATGGAGTTAACTTCGTCAATACGATAGGGCTTCAGTAAAAAACCAAAGGGCTCAGTGAGTTTGGCCTGCTCTATTGTATGTATATCAGAATGGGCCGTCAAAAATATTACCGGGATATCCAGCGTGTCTTTGATTATTTGTGAGGTTTCTATGCCTGACATTTTACCATTGAGTTTGATATCCATGAGAATCAGGTCCGGAAGGTGAGTTTGGGCTTTTTGGATGGCTTCCTTGCCGTCTGATGCGGTATCGACAATTTCATATCCCAACTCTTCCAGACTGCTTTGCAAATCCGTTGCAAATAGTAATTCATCCTCAACAATTAATAAACGTCCGTGACTCATTATTCCTCATAATTTAGATAGATTTTTTGTTGATAGTAAAATAGGTATTATTACACAAAATAACATTAACTTTTTTCTTCTTTACTTAACCTGCATTATTCATAAAAATATGAATAATGCCC
>CAZCHS010000036.1:0-4449 GCA_964498725.1 uncultured bacterium
CTATGCTTTATTCCATCTGACTGTAATCAAATTCCGATCCCAGCACACTATGGGGAATCAGGTAGACAATCGTCAACACCGCAAAAGCAATAATTACCCAGGTTTTATGTGTGGGATTCTGGCGAACCTTCCACCAGGCAATGGCCCAGCAGATCATGGCCGCCAGGGTTTTGTTATCTGTCAGGTCATGCCCGAAAGGCCAGCCGGTCCAGTAGGCGTCGAAAGCAAATTTCTGGACGATTGGTCCCAGGATGATCCCGCCAACCAGCAGGCTAAAAGTTGTGATGAGAGTATAGCGGTAGGTTCTTTGATTGCGGAAGAATGCCTCTAATCCGGCGCGGGTGGAAAAGAGCATGGCGATGAACATCAATACAATATGGGGAATCAGCACATAAGCCGGCACATCGCCTTTAAAGCGAATGACAATGGCATCATCGGTGATCATTTCTCCGTTGACAAAAATTTTGTAGACCCGTTTTCCCGCCATTTCATCCAGAGCAGGCAGCATACCGGTATATACACCATTATTATATTTCATTGGAATTTTTGCGGACCAGTCATCATCACTCATTAATCGTTTATGCATGAAATAGATGTATAGATTTTGATCGGTAGATGAAATTTTGATCGGTACATCTTTGCCAATAGTATAACTGCGCAGAAATTTATATGAAATCACAGAGCCATTGATTTGCTTTTCGCCTTTTACTGGATTAGTAGGCCCGGTTTTTCGTTGGTAGATAATAAATACCAGGGTAAGAATAATTGCAATAGTCCATAGGACAGAGGATTTTTTTAGCATGCTGAACTCCTGATTTTAGTTCAATTGATTGATGATTAATTTATCTTAAAAATTCCTTTTTATGAAGTTGTTTGCAGAAAAAACTTACCCTGAATTATTCATGAATAATTCAGGGTAGAATAAACCCGCCAGGTAAAAAGGGATGAAATTTCTCAATAAAAATAATTGTAATTTAGAATTGATCCTATTAGATTACATACCAGTACATAAAAGTATATTACAGAGGTTGTTTTTTTTGATAATTATTCCGGTGGGGCATTGAGTTTTTGGAGGGTTGATCGTGTTCAATAAAAAAAAATTTATATTGTTGCTGTTAATTCTTGTCTTGAGTGTGCAAAATTTATGGGCTAATCGCCCGGAAAACGCCAAATTCATCTGGCGTGATGAGGCCGGTCTTGGCCGTCAAAAAATGGTGGTTTTTCGCAGGGATTTTTCACTTGAGAAATTACCGGAATCCGTAGCATTCAATCTTTTCGCAGCCTCCCGCTATCATTTGATCATTAATGATATTTTTGTGAATTTCGGGCCGGTGCGCTCCTATCCTGAAAATCCTTTTTTTGATACCTATGATATCGCGCCCTATCTTCGTAAAGGCAAAAACGCCATCACTGTTAAAGTGTTTTCCAATGGCATGAATACCTTCCAGACACCCAAAAGTATTGGCGGATTCATTGCCTGGGGAAAAATGCAACAGCATAATTTTGTTACTCCCGGTGACTGGCTGTGCAAAGAGGTCAAAGGGCTGGACAGCACGCAACCGAAACTTTCTTTCGCAGCCGGCGCGGTAGAAGCTTATGATGCCCGCAAAGATGGACAAGATTTTACCAATATTAATGCCGATCTATCAGATTGGCAGAAACCGGTTTTAATCAAAAACCAGGACAATTGGGCAACACTCAACAAGCGTATCATTCCTCATTTAACACAGGATGAAATATTGCCAAAAAGCTTATTGGGAAAATATCCGCTGGTGGCAACCGAGGATATCTATTCTTTTCGCGTCAATGCGCCGGACCTGACCCGTGAAAAATTCGGTAAAAATTACCGCGCTTTTGCCTACACCTATATTTATTCACCCAAAGATCAGGATGTGGAAGTAGGCCGTTGGTGGGGCGAATTCTGGCTCAATGGCGAAGGCCCTATCAAGAGTGAAAATGATAAAGATACGCCTAATCGCAGCAATTCAATATTCAAACTGAAAAAAGGATGGAATTTTTTATTTATTAAATATGGCATTGTCTGGGGCTGCTGGGACTTTTATCTGGCAGTACCGAAAAATGCAAATCTTGTCTTCTCTCCTTCTAAACATAAAGATTCTGGTGGAATCTTTATGACGGCAGGGCCCTTTCTGCCAGATGAGGAAGAAAGGGTTCTGCAACTCCCTTTACCCTTTGAGAGTCCGGGCAACTTGCCCGCGGATTTGAGTTCGCAATGGACGAAACAACCGCGCCACGCAACCGCGGGAAATCCCGCCTGGGAAGTGGTCTGGTCACAATTTGGCAAAGCAGCGGAAATTGATCCCGCCCTTGTTACGAACCTGAAAGCCGGCTTTAAAGAGGGGACGGCTTTTGTTCTGGACATGGGCGGGAAACAGCTGGCGCGAATTTTTGTGGAATACGAGGCGCCGGCCGGCACCATCATTGATATCGGATATGCCGAAGATATGATCGGTGACAGACCGCGGGTACTGAAGCGGGCCGGGCTTTACACCGGAACACGCTTTGTTACATCCAATAAAGTTTCACGGCTGGAAACCTTCAAACCCTATGGTCTGAAATATTTGCAGGTTAATGTTAAAACACCCAATGGTGAACCGGCAACACTCAAAAAAATTGGCGTCATCAGCCAGATCTATCCCTTTCAGAAAATCGGCTCTTTTCAATGCTCTGATCCCATGTTCAATGAAATTTGGGAAATGGGCTGGCGCACATTGCTGGTCTGTTCTGAAGATACCTACACTGATACGCCTTTTCGGGAGCGGGGCACTTATGCCGGGGACGCGCTGCCGGAATATGCCATTACCCTGGCCACCAGCGGTGATTCCCGGTTAATGAAGCAGACATTAGAGCATTTCTCGATGGAATTCAATAAGTTGATGTTTCCGGAGCGTAAACAGACTCACTTTATACGCAGCAATACCGGTGGTAATCTCGGGGATTTTCCGTTCCTGACTTTAGAGCAATTACGCTGGTATTATGACTATACCGGCGACCTGGAATTTTTGAAAAAACTCTATCCCGGCTACAGGCACATGAGCGAAACAGCGATTGACAATTGGGATGGAGAAGGACTTGTGGACCATCCTCATGTTTTCATCGAATGGACAAAAATCAATAAAGATGGCACACTGACGACGATGAATTCTCTACTGGCTAGGTCCTTTGAAAACCTGGCTTATCTGGCTGAGGAATTAGGAAATAAAAAAGACCGCAAGCGCTATCTGGAAATTGCTGATACAATTCGTAAAATCGTCAGAGAAAAATGCTGGGACGAAGAAAAACAGGCCTTTCGTGATGGCTTTGATGAGGGAAAAGTTATTGAATCCTGGTATCCCATTTCCAGCGCCTGGCCGATACTTTTCGATGTCTCTGATGACCGGCAAAACCGGATGGTGGAAGCGCATTTCCGTAAAGTTCTGGCTGATATCGGTGATCGTGACCGGCAGCGGCAGGCCACACCCTATGGCGGATTTTATGTGATCGGCGCGCTTTACAAACTGGGCTATGCGGACATTGCAGAACGGTTTATTCGTCAGTACTGGTCGCCTATGATCCTGCGGCACAATGATACTGCCTGGGAAAATTTCGGCGATTCCGGTGAGCAGGGAACGCTCAGCCATGCCTGGTCCGGTGGTCCTACCTACTATTTTTCCACGGAAATTTTAGGAGTGCAGCTGGGTTACCCGGAACCTGTTAGCTACGATAAATTGATCATATCACCGCAAGCCACGGCCAACATCACCTGGGCCAAAGGAAACGTCCCTCATCCAAAGGCCGGTGTGGTCACCGTGGACTGGCAGGTGAAAGGCAATAAACTCTTTCTGAATTACAATACAGAAAAACCAATCGACTGTGACATCAAACCAAAAGGAGGATTGGCTGATCTGGAACTTTGGATCAACGGAGAAAAAACCAGCGAATGACATGAATATTATTTCAAATATTTAGTTTATTTCGTGGTTAAAAATATAGATAAGGAAAATAAATGAAATTTGGACATTTTGACGATAAAAATCATGAATATGTAATTGACCGCACCGACACACCGAAATCCTGGAGCAATTATCTCGGTTCCACCGAATACGGCGCCATCATTACCAATAATGCCGGCGGATACAGTTTTTACAAATCCGGTGGCATGGGGCGCTTCATCCGTATGCGGTTTAATTCCATTCCCATGGACCAGCCCGGCCGTTACATTTATCTCCGTGACAAAGAGAGTGGCGATTTCTGGTCCGGCAGTTGGCAGCCGGTGGGCAAAGACCTCCGGGAATTTGAATCCACCTGTCGCCATGGCATGGGCTACACCATCATAAAATCCAGGTATAAAAAAATTGAAACCGAAACCACTTATTTTGTTCCCAATGGAAAAACCTATGAAATCTGGCGGGTGAAAATTAAAAATAATGATGACAAAGTGAGAAAATT